>JAFZDV010000089.1 GCA_017560955.1 Anaerotignum sp. | reverse complement strand
GTGAAACGGAAGTTTTTGTTATGTTCTTTTTCCACTTCTCTTGCGTAAGCAACAACCTGTTTTACCACATCCCAGTTCATCAGGGGTTCGCCGCCGAAAAAGTCTACTTCCAGATTTCTTCTGCCTTTGGAGTTTTCGATCAGAAAATCAATGGCTCTTTTACCTACTTCGAAAGTCATCAGTGCGCGTTCACCCTGATATTTACCCTGGCTGGCAAAGCAGTAAGAGCAGTTCAGATTGCATGTATGAGCTACATGCAGGCACAGCGCCTTAATGACTGTATTTCTTGCTTTGAAATCAAAAGCCAGATGTTCGAAATCATCGGGTGTGAACAGTTTTTTCGCTTCTGTCAGCGCTGCCACATCTTCCAGACATTCCTTTACATCTGCTTCTGTGATGTCATTGTATTTTTTCAGCATTTCTGCTGTGATTTCCGCTTCTGTTTTGTTTTCAGCCACCATCGCAATGATATCGTAAGCCACTTCATCCACAGAATGAATAGAGCCGCTGCAGGTATCCAGCACGATATTGTAGCCATTCAGTTTATATTGATGTACCATTTTCTTACCTCTTATCTATAACACGAAAAAAGAGCTGTTATTCCACAGCCCTTTTTAGGTTTACTCATTTAATTTGCGATTACTGTTTTTCGCAAGGCTGGTTAGCTACGCCACAAGATGTTTTGCAAGCGGACTGGCAAGATGTCTGGCATTCGCCGCAGCCACCGTTCTGTACGGATTTGTTCAGGTCGCGAGTTGCGATAGTTTTGATTCTGCTCATAATATTTACCTCCCCATAAAATAAATAGTTTTTACAATTAATAAGTTGCTTACAATTATACCGCAGCAGAACAAAATAATCAAGATAAACCTTTGATACTACTTCCAAAATCCCATTCATAAAATGAAAAAGAACTTTATATTAACGGAGGAACTCCCATGAAAAAAATTTTCTCCCTCCTGCTCTCTTTCACCATTCTTTTTTCCATTGCCGCCTGCAGCCGTCAGGAATCCCTTTCGGAACTGGAGTCCATCCAGAAGCAACTGGCAGAAATGAAAGGCTATACCTGTACTGCCACACTGACCCGCACCAATGAACGAGGCACTCAGACCTACGAAACAAAACAATACTACAAAGCCACAGGCGAATATCGGCTGGAACTGACCGCACCCGAGCATGTAGCAGGAAGTTATACTGTTTTTGACGGCACACACCTCTGCCAGTACAACCCTCGCCTCGATAGCAGCATCTTGAAGGATGTCCCCGAAAACCAGCACCGAAACGAACTGTTTCTGGGGCAGTTTATCGAAAACTATATGCAGTCGGAAGGCGTCAGCGTAGAAGCCGCTGCTCTGGATGAAAGCCGCTGTATCGTTCTGGAGGCAGTCATCCCCGGGAATGACCCGCGCCTTTCCACAGAAAAACTCTGGGTAGACAGAACCTCCCTCCAGCCCGTCCGCTTTACGATTTACGATGCCAATGGCAACGAATCTTACCGCATGGATTATTCCGCCTTTCAGTTTGACCCTCCTCTGGACGATTCTCTTTTCACCATTGCGGAATAAATCATTCTTCTCCTGTCCATACTACCTATAGTCAGCAGGGAAGAACTTCCAATCCTACATATTTTTCTTCGCCGCTGACCAATAATGACAGCGGAGTGTGAGCCTATGATCGTCAGAAGAGGAGATATTTATTTTGCAGACCTCAGCCCAGTCGTCGGCAGCGAACAGGGCGGCATCCGTCCTGTCCTGATCGTGCAGAATGATGTTGGAAATAAGCATAGCCCCACCGTCATCTGCGCCGCCATCACTTCTCAGATGAATAAAGCAAAACTACCGACCCACATCGCCCTTTCTGCCGCCCAATATGCCCTTCCAAAGGATTCTGTCGTGCTGCTGGAACAGATCCGTACCATCGATAAACAGCGCCTGAAAGAAAAAGTATGCCATCTGGACGATGATATGATGCACAGGGTGGACCGCAGCCTGCTCATCAGTCTTGGGCTGAAATAAAAAAATCTCAAACCCGAAGGTTTGAGATTTTTGTTTTTAACCAATAATTGTCACTTTATTTGTTTCTGCATCCCAGGAAACTGTTGCACCCAGATTTTCTGCAACGAATCTTACGGGCAGATATGTTCTGTCATTTGCAAGGAATGCAGGTGCATCCAGCTGAACAGGTTCACCATTCACTGTTGCAAATGCCTGACCAATGTAGAGCACGATCATTGTGCCATCTCTTACGATTGTTACAGACTGCTCTGCTTCATCCCAGCCAACTGTTGCACCCAGGCTTTCTGCAATCAGTCTGATAGGCAGGAATGTTCTGTCGCCAGAAATGATAGGAGCTGCATCATTCGCTGCATAATTGCCATCCATCTGATAAATTGTCTGACCGATTGTCAGAACCAGTGTTGTTTTTTCTGCAGTATCTGCGTCTTCTGCAGGTTCCTGTTCTTCCGCTTCCACGAATACAGGAACTACTTCAACGCCGCCTTTAGGCATTTTGAATGTAAATGTACCATCGCCATTGTCTGTTACTTCTACTTTATCGCCGTTTTTGTCCAGAACTTGCAGTTTTTTCAGTTCATAACCTTCATCAGGAGTTACTGTAACAGTTACTTTGGAACCAGCTTTTGCTTTTGTATTGCTCAGTTTTACATCGCCATTTTCCACGTCATCTTTATCAACGGATGCTGTATATTTGGGTTTAGAGCTGCCGCCTTTGCTGGGTGTAGGAGCTGGAGCGGGGTCACCTACCATGTATGTGTAACCATCTTTATTACTTGCTGTTACCACTTTACCTTCAACTACATAATCTGCAGGATTCTGTGTAAAGTAGCCAGCATAAATAATCAGATTACTTTTCAAACCTTCACTCACTTCGAAAGCACCTTTTACAAATACATCTTCGATCGTTACTGTAGGCACTTCATAAGAAGCATATTTACATACATCAAATGCGATACCATCTGCTGCTGCGATAATTTCTGTACCACCTTTAATAACAATATTACCGCAGTTATTGCTCAGTGTATAACGGCCTTCGCCGCCCAATTCAGAACCATCCAGAACCATATTATCCAGTGTCAGGTTGCTGTAGTTCTGAACCAGCATTTTCACCGCTTTATCTGTTTCATTTTCCCCATTCTGGGCAGGTGCACTTTCT
>JAFZDV010000088.1 GCA_017560955.1 Anaerotignum sp. | reverse complement strand
TGCATACCCTTGCGGTAAAACGCGCGTCCCGTCTGAGAGAGGAACTGGATCAGCATGACATGACAACTGCGGAAACACTGGAATCCATGCTGAACATCGCCGCAGAATATGCAGAAAAAATGGGCATGGAGCCCTATTATATGTACCGCCAGAAAAATATGGTGGGTAACTTTGAAAACGTTGGCTACTGTCATCCCGGCAAGGAAGGTGTCTATAATGTCCAGATCATGGAAGAAAAACAGACCATTCTGGCGGCGGGTGCAGGTGCAAGCACAAAAACAGTCGATCCTGAAACAGATCGTATTGAGCGTGTATTCAACGTAAAAAGTGTAGAAGATTACATCGGTCGTATCGCTGAAATGATAGAACGAAAAAGAGTGGGTTTGCCCCAGGGAGGTAATGTATGATCCAGTTAGTAAAAGGGACAAAAGATATTTATGGTGCTGAGGTAAAAGCTTGGCAGGAAATCGAAGCAAAAATGAGACGCATCTGCGAAACATTCGGCATTGGTGAAATCAGAACACCTATGTTCGAATTCACAGAACTGTTTGCAAGGGGCGTTGGCGAAACAACAGATATCGTACAGAAAGAAATGTACACATTCACAGACGACGGTGACAGAAGCCTGACATTGCGTCCTGAAGGTACAGCAGGTGTGGTTCGTGCGTATATCGAACATGGTATGCACAATCAGGCACAGCCTACAAAACTGTTCTACATCAACCCTACATTCCGTTGCGAAAACACACAGGCTGGCAGACAGCGTCAGTTCCACCAGTTTGGTATCGAAATGCTGGGCTCCTATAGTGCAGCACAGGATGCGGAAGTAATCTCCGTAGCCATCACTCTGCTGGAAGAAATGGGTCTGGAAGGCATTGAACTGCGCATGAACAGCCTGGGCTGTCCTGAATGCCGTGCAAAATACAATAAAGCACTGAAAGAATTCATCGGTCAGAATCTGGATAAACTGTGCCCTACATGTAAGGAAAGATTCGTAAAGAACCCTCTGCGTGTTCTGGACTGTAAGGAAGAATCCTGCCAGCACATCGTAGCAAATGCGCCTTCCGTACTGGATTGTCTGGATGAAGAATGTACAGCACACTTCCAGAAAGTACAGGATATCCTGACAGCAAACGGTATCAAATTCACAATCGACCCCATGATCGTTCGTGGTCTGGACTACTATACAAGAACAGTATTTGAATTCGTATCCAACGGTCTGACACTGTGCGGCGGTGGCAGATACGACAATCTGGTAGAAGAAGTAGGCGGCAAACCTACAGGTGCTGTTGGCTTTGGTCTGGGTATCGAAAGACTGATCATGATCCTGGAAAGACAGAATGGCGCTCTCACAGAAGTACCCGAAAGAGATGTTTACATCGGTTCCATGGGTGCTGCAGGTCTCTTGAAAGCACAGGCGCTGGCTTATGAACTAAGAAAAGCAGGTATCAAAGCAGACTGTGACACAGTGGAAAGAAGTGTAAAAGCACAGATGAAATACGCAAACAAAATCGGTGCAAAATATTCTGTGATCCTGGGTGATTCCGAAATCGAAAGCGGCAGAGTAGAACTGAAAGAAATGGCAACAAGCGAAAAAACAGAAATCGCTCTGGATGATCTGGTTTCCATCATGAAGGAAAAATGTGCGAAATAATCAGATAGTGTAAGCAAAGCCCCGAAAGGATATACTCCTTTTGGGGTTTCCTTTTGGTACTAGAAATCCATTTTTTTACAGGTGTATCAAAGGGTGAAAAACAAGGAAAAATCTTGTATTTCCATGAAGAAAGTGCTAACATGATATGATAAAAGTATTGTGTCCTTTAGACAATGTCTGAAGGTAAAATCAAGGAGGATACATTATGAAAGTTGTGATCGTTGGGGACGGTAAGGTCGGCGGTACCATTGCCAGACAGCTCTCCGGTGAAGGCCATGACATCATTGTGATCGATAATAATACAAAAGTTCTGAATAACGCTTCCCAGACCATGGATATCATGAGTGTGGAAGGCAACGGCGCCAGCATGGCAGTGCAGAGAAGAGCAGGTGTGCCCGATGCAGATCTCTTGATCGCGGCGACATCTCTGGATGAAGTAAATATGCTTTCCTGTCTGGTGGCGAAAAAAGTAGGGGTAAATAATACCATTGCCCGTGTGCGTAACCCTGAATATTACGAACAGATCAGAGAACTGAAGGATGAACTGGGCCTGAGTATGGCGGTAAACCCTGAACTGGCGGCAGCAACAGAAATTTCCAGATTGCTGCGTTTCCCTTCTGCGCTGAAGATCGAATTGTTTGCCCGTGGCCGAGTGGAACTGGTTGAAATCAAAATTGCACCTCATAGTGTACTGGATGGTATGCCCCTGTGGGCGATCTATAAGGAATTTCAGGTAAAAGTCCTGATCTGTGCGGTTCAGAGAGGTGACGAAGTATTTATCCCCAGCGGTGACTTCGTGCTGCAGGCAGGGGATAAGATTAACCTGACAGCACCTCATATGGAAATCACAAAATTTTTCCGCACCATCGGTATTTTCCGTACAGGTGTAAAATCTGTTATGATCCTTGGCGGCGGTCGTCTGGCTTACTATCTGGCGAAAGATCTGCTGGCGATGCATGTGCGT
>JAFZDV010000087.1 GCA_017560955.1 Anaerotignum sp. | reverse complement strand
GATGTTCAATGCGGACCCCCATAGCAAAGGGTTTCTGTTCCAGCAGGAAATTTTCCGCATGGAGCAGTTCAAAAGTATCCCTCGCACTGTGGCCCAATGCCAGAACCACATCATCTGTTTCGATTTTTTCGCCGTCTGCTAGAATAACCGCAGAGATTTTGTCGCCATTCCATTCGAAGCCGGTTACCTTTGCAAAGAAACGCACTTCGCCGCCAAGAGAATTGATTTTTTCACGGATATTTTTCACCACACCGCGCAGAAGGTCTGTGCCAATGTGGGGTTTTGCATCATAGAGGATTTCTTCGGGCGCACCTGCATCCACCATTTCCTCCAGCACCTTGCGGCATCTGGGGTCTTTGATACGGGTCGTCAGTTTGCCGTCAGAGAATGTACCTGCGCCGCCTTCCCCAAACTGCACATTATTTTCTGTGTCCAGTTTGCCTGTGTTCCAGAAAGTTTCCACGGCCGCTTTTCTGCTTTCCACATCGCCGCCTCTTTCCAGAACAATGGGTTTCAGACCCATTTCCGCCAGCATCAGGCCTGCAAACATACCTGCAGGTCCAAAGCCAACGACAACAGGGCGTTTTTCAGGCATGGTTTCGCCTTTCAGCATTTTATAATCCAGATCGGGTGTCTTGGAAATATTCTTATCTTTATTCTTTTCCAGAATTTTCTTTTCGTTTTTCACTTCCACATCCACCACATAGGCATAGTGAATATTGTCTTTTTTTCTGGCATCCAGAGAACGTTTGAAAATGCGATAAGCCTTGATCTCTTCCACAGGCACACGCAGTGCCTTCGCCAGTTTCTTTTCCAGTGTTTTCTGGTTACCCTCAATGGGCATTTTCAGTTCGGATACACGAATCATGCGTCTGCACCGCCCTTCCAGCTTTCATAATATACTTCTCGCAGGAACAGACCACGGCTGGGGGCGGTAAAGCCTGCCGCCTCTCTGCTTTCTGCACGAAGGATGTTTTCCATCTCAGATGCTTTACGTTTGCCTTCGCCAACTTCAATGAGTGTGCCTGTCAGGATACGCACCATCTGATACAGGAAGCCATTACCATAAAAATGCAGTACCAGTTTGTCCTCTGTTTCCTCAAAAACGATATCATAAATGGTACGCACTGTAGATTTTTTCATTCGTTTATTGGCACAGAAACTCTTGAAATCATGCTCACCAATAAAAGCAGATGCCGCCTGTTTCATCGCCATGATATCCAGTTCCTCTTCGCATCTGAACACATATTTTCTTTCGAAAACAGGTGCCTTTTTGCTTTTCCAGATGGAATAAGAATAGTGTTTTGCTTTGGCGCTCAGTCTGCTGTGAAAACGAGGTTCTTTTTCTTCAATAGAAAGACCT
The DNA here is from genome assembly GCA_017560955.1 of Anaerotignum sp. Taxonomy (GTDB): domain Bacteria; phylum Bacillota; class Clostridia; order Lachnospirales; family Anaerotignaceae; genus Anaerotignum_A. The sequence continues at coordinate 1,514 of JAFZDV010000087.1, read as the reverse complement.
GCGATATCCTCGGGCAGTCTGGCATTAAAGGCATCCAGCAGGCTTTCCGCAGAACCCTTCCAGTTCATATGAAAATTCATGACCTGACCTGTAGCATGGGTACCCATGTCTGTTCTGCCGCTGCCAAAAACTTCTGTTTCCTGTCCGCTGATATCCTTCAGGATGCGTTCCAATTTTTCCTGTATAGTATTTTCTGTATTGCCCTGCTTCTGCCAGCCGTTATATCTTGTGCCGTCATAAGCCAGAACGATTTTATAATTTTTCATGGGGAACCCCCTCTTATCTTACTGCTGTAATGCACTCAGCACGCTGGGTACAAACTGTTTCTTTCTGGAAACCATACCGGGTACATGTACCCAGTTTTCTTCTGCAGGACCAAATGCTGCTTCTGCCACTTCTTTTGCACCTTCCCCTACAAATACCAGATCAGAGGATTCTGTCAGGATATCTGTCAGCAGGAAGAACAGCATTTCATCTTTCTTCACAACACTTTCCATATAAGCAGCGATCTGGGGACGCAGCTGTTCCAGTTCGCCTTTACCCATAGAGGAAATCTGGCCTGCACCGAAGTTTTTGCCATTGCCGCTGAATTTCTTGAAATCCTGATAGAAGATTTCTTCAGGTGTTTTGCCTGCCAAACTGCTGCCTGCACGGAACATATTTTCCGCATAAGTCTGAATTTCAACACCCGCGATCACTGCCAGTGCTTCTGCTGCCGCTTTATCCTTTGCTGTGCATGTAGGAGAACGGAACATCAGTGTATCAGACAGGATTGCAGAACACAGCATACCTGCCATCTGGCGATCCAGTTCTACGCCATTTTCTCTGTACATTTCATAAACGATCGTACCTGTGCAGCCAACGGGCTGGTTGCGGAAATATACAGGCAGTGTTGTTTCCATGCTGCCAATGCGGTGATGGTCGATGATTTCCAGAATTTCTGCTTCTTCAATACCATCTACTGCCTGAGACATTTCGTTATGGTCAACCATGATGATTTTTTTATTGTCCATATCCAGCAGAGAACGTCTGGACAGCATACCACAATAGTGACCTTCTCTGTCCAGAACAGGGAAATCTCTGTGTCTGATTTTTGCCAGAGTACCTTTGATGTCACTGATAAAATCTTCGCTGCCGAAAGTGATCAGGTTATCTTTTTTCATGAAATAACGCACGGGTGCAGACTGGGAAATCAATCTTGCTACCATATATGTATCGTGGGGTGTGCTGATGATCTTACAGCCTTTTTCCACCGCCAGTTTTTGAATTGTTTTAGAAATAGGTGCACCTGTGCAGACTACGATACAGCCTGCATCCATTTCAATACCACACAGCTGATTTTCAAAACGGTTACCTGTCAGCAGCATGTCGCCCTTTTCCACATAGTTTTCCAGCAGGTCAGGGTTTGCCGCACCGATCAGAATTTTACCTGTTGTAATTTCTTCATTAGGATCACCTACGATCATTGTACCGTTGATGGCATCCAGTACATTGCTGTATTTTGTTCTGGACAT
>JAFZDV010000086.1 GCA_017560955.1 Anaerotignum sp. | reverse complement strand
GTGTTTGGCAATCCTCAGAACAAGAGAACACAGGACTTCCTGAACAAAGTTCTCTAATTACTTCAAGAATAAAAACCTCAAGCATTTTGCTTGGGGTTTTTTGTTTACAAAAAATACGAAAAGTGGTACGATTTTCAATACATGAATATACGAAAGAAAAGAGGGAAAGTATGTTATCGGTCATTGTAAATACGTTGGCGGTACTGGTGGGCAGTTCCATTGGTATGCTGTTGAAAAAAGGGATCCCTGAACGCATCACAGATACGCTGATGAAAGGTCTGGGACTTTGTACATTGTATATTGGCTGGAGCGGCACATTGAAGGGTTCTAATACTCTGGTGCTGATTTTATCCATGGCCATTGGTATTGTTATCGGCGAAGGTCTGGATCTGGATGATAAATTGAATCGTTTTGCCACATCCGTAGAAAATCGATTTAAAAAGGGCGGTAATGAAATTTCTCTGGCGGAAGGGTTTGTAACAGCATCCCTGTTGTTCTGCGTTGGGGCCATGACCATTGTTGGTTCCCTGCAGGCTGGTCTTTCTGGGGATTATGAGATGATTTTTACAAAGTCTGTGCTGGATTTTATTTCTTCTATGGTTTTTGCATCCTCTTTGGGAATTGGCGTTATGCTTTCTGCGGCATTTGTGTTTGTATTTCAGGGGGCAATCGTCCTTCTGGCACAGTTTGTTGCACCTTTCCTGACAGATGCGGTCATTGCGGAAATGGTTTGTTCCGGTTCTCTGATTATTTTTGCACTGGGTCTGAATATCATCGGTATCACAAAACTGAAAGTGATCAATTTCCTTCCTGCGATTTTCCTTCCTATCGTATTGTGTCCTTTGATGGCGAACTTTGTGTAAAAAAGAGTCTTTCCGGAGGAAACAGATACAAATGTCTTTCAGTGGGTATATAACACAAAAAAACTTTGTATGAATCCTGAAAAAACAGGAAAAACCCTTGCAAATCAAGGTGAAAAGTGGTATAGTTTATTACAGTAATAATATAAGTTGTCGGCGAAGAAGAGTAGGTTGAATGACCTGCTCTTTGTGTTTGTTAGAGAAAATTTTGAAAAAAGAGGTGTAGAAATGGCAAAGGTAAATAACACAGAAGCAAAAGTTCTGCCCCTGCTGGAACCCATCGTGGAAGCGAATGGTCTGGAACTGGTAGATCTGGAATTTGTGAAAGAAGGCGTAAACTGGTATCTGCGTGTGTATATCGATAAAGAAGGCGGTGTAACACTGGATGACTGTGAAGTAGTAAGCCGTACACTGGAAGCAAAACTGGATGAAAAAGATCCTATTGAGCAGGCATATATTCTGGAAGTAAGCTCCCCCGGTCTGGACAGACCCCTGAAAAAAGAGGCTGATTTTGTAAAATTCCAGGGTGAGATCATCGATGTAAAACTGTATAAAGCTGTAAACGGCAGCAAACAGTATCAGGGTAAACTGCTGGGTCTGGAAAACGGTATGCTTTCCATCGAAGAAGACAATGGTAATGTAGTGACATTTGAACATAAAGATGCAGCCAGCGTAAGACTGGCAGTTATCTTCTGATTAAGAGGGAGGAATCAGAAAAATGGATAGTAAGGAATTCTTAAACGCACTGGAACTGGTTGCGAAAGAAAAAGGCATTGACAAGGAAATCATTTTTGAAGCGATCGAAGCATCTCTGGTTTCCGCATGTAAAAAACATTTTGGTTCCAGCCAGAATATCAAAGTAGACATGAACAGAGAAACTGGCGAAGTAAAATGTTTCACACAGAAAACAATCGTTGAAGTTGTGGAAGATCCTCAGCTGGAAATGTCTCTGGACATGGCAAGAATCGCAAACCCCAACTATGTTGTTGGTGATATCGTAGATATCGAAGTAACACCCAAAAACTTCGGCAGAATTTCCGCACAGACAGCAAAACAGGTTGTTGTACAGAAATTCCGTGAAGCAGAAAGAGAAATCCTGTTCAACCAGTACATCACAAAAGAACGTGAAGTTGTAACAGCAGTAGTACAGAGAAAAGAACGCAGAAATGTGATCGTTCAGATGGGCAAAATCGATGCAGTTCTGGCTGCAAACGAACAGATCCCCGGTGAAACATACGATTTCATGGACCGCGTGAAAGTATATGTTCTGGAAGTAAAACAGACAACAAAAGGTCCTCAGATCTTTGTTTCCAGAACACACCCCGAACTGGTAAAACGTCTCTTCGAACAGGAAGTACCCGAAGTACACGACGGTACAGTTGAAATCAAGAGCATTGCCAGAGAAGCAGGCAGCAGAACAAAAATTGCTGTTTACTCCAAAAACGAAAACGTTGACGCACTGGGCGCATGCGTAGGTCAGAATGGTTACAGAGTAAATGTGATCGTTAGCGAACTTGGCGGCGAAAAAATCGATGTTATCAACTGGTCTGAAGACCCCAGAGAATTCATCGCTGCAGCTCTGAGCCCTTCCAAAGTACTGGAAGTAAAACTGAACGAAGCAGAACAGAGTGCAAAAATCGTTGTTCCTGATCAT
>JAFZDV010000085.1 GCA_017560955.1 Anaerotignum sp. | reverse complement strand
CCAGGGAGATGATCATTTTTGCTCTTTCGCTTGCTGTTCTGCCTTTCAGACGAACGATGTTGTTTTCTGTTACCAGGAAGTCAACTTCGTTTTTGGAAGTTGTTACGATAGAACCAGGTGTCAGAATAGGTTTGATTTTGGAAATTTCACCGTTTTTCGCTGTGGATGTCATAGCGATGAAACCTTTACCGCCTTTGGACATGTTCGCACCACGAACGAAGTCAACCTGGCCGCCGGAACCACTGTAGTGTGTTGTACCCAGAGATTCTGCACAAACCTGACCAAACAGGTCGATTTCTACACAGGCATTAACGGAGATGAAGTTGTCATGCTGTGCGATCACATAAGGGTTGTTTGTGTAATCTACGGGGTGCATTTCGAAAGCAGGGTTATCATCCATGTATTCATACATTTTAGGTGTACCCCAAGCCAGTGTTGCGATTGTTTTACCAACGTGGATAGGTTTTTTCATGTTTGTTACAGCACCACATTCGATCAGGTCTACCATGGAGTCTGTGAACATTTCTGTGTGGATACCCAGATCTTTTTTGTCCTGCAGCAGAACACCTACTGCGTTAGGGATACCGCCGATACCCAGCTGCAGTGTTGCACCGTTGGGTACTTCGTCAGCGATCATACCACCGATTTTTTTATCGATGTCTGTCAGAGGTGCGTTGGGCAGAATCAGCAGATCATGAGAATCTTCGCACAGTGCTGTTACTTCAGAGATGTGGATCAGGTTGTTACCCATTACTCTGGGCATTTTATCATTTACTTCCAGCAGAATGATGGATGCTTTACTTTTCATTGCAGGTACTTCAGCTGCAGCCATAGCGCATGTGAAGTAACCGTGTTTGTCCATAGGGGAAACTTCAGCATAGAATACGTCCAGTCTGGGCATCCAATCTCTCCAGTAACCGGGTACTGTGCTGTAGTTGTTGGGAACGTATGTGTAGATACCCTGCTGAACAGCTTTTCTGCCTGCGCCGCCTGTGAACCAGGAAACATAGTCATATTTGCCTTTCAGTTCGGGGTTCATGAATGCGCTGCCTTTGGAAGACAGGATACCATGATGTTCAACACCTGTGATTTCGCCTCTTTTTGCTCTTTCACCGATTGCATTACAGATCGCTGCGGGTTCTTCCAGACCTGTGGGACAAGCACAGATATCGCCGGATTTTACATACATCGCAACTTCATCAGCAGTTTTCAGTTTTGCCTGATACATTTCCTGCCATTTATTCATGTCGTATCTCACCTTTCTTTTCGTCATTTTTATCATTTTCGTTCTCTCCGCGCATTTATGAATACAAAATACGCATGGTTGGTTTTATTTTAGCACAAAGAAACCCTAAAAGTAAAGATAATCTCCTTCTGTATATCAAATTATACAAAGAAAAAAGGACTTCAAGAATGAAGTCCTTTTTGATCACCATATAAAAAATATCAAGGTGTTCCTGATTTAATTTAGATCAGGTACTGTTTTACTTCTTCGGGCAGAGCATCAGTTTTTTTGCTGATGATCATTACCATATCCATTTCAGCTTCTTTGGATGTTTTGTCCAGTTCCTGAATGAAGGATACGAAATCTGCGTCAGAAATTTTGTCCATAATATGGTTCAGACCGTCAATGTAGATTGTTTCAATATCGCTGTTCTGAGAAAGGATACCACACACGAAACCTCTGAATACCATTGGATCTTCCATAATGAAACCGGGTGTTTCTACGAAACGTACACTGTGGTGCAGATCGTACATATGGCTGTTGTCGTCATCTACATAGATAACGCTACCTTTTGCTTCTTTACCAGCAGCATTTGCCATATCGATCATTTTTTTTGTTTTACCTTCACCTTTTTCGCCTGCAAGAATTTTAACCATTGCAATCTCCCCCTTTTATATCTGGATATTTTCTGGTGGTATACCTTTGAATTTGTCATATTATTTAACGGGAACTATCACCAGGATACTTCCTGTTATTATTCTAATTCTACAAAAAATCCTGAAATCCTTCTTTTATTTCAGAAAATTTTTACGGTTTTCCACTTTCAGGTGATGTACAAAGATAATACCGCAACTTCCTTGATTCTGTCAAGCCTTATTCGTATCCTCCAGGATCAGGGCTGCAGCCCCCATAATGCCTGCATCATTCCCCAATTCCGCCAGCACAAATTTTTTGTTTCTGCTATGTGCAAAAACCCTTTCCTGATATGCTTTTTCCACCTTTTCCAGCAGAAGCTGTCCGGCAGAAGAAACACCGCCGCCGATGACCACCATTTCTGTGTCCACCAGATAGATCGCATTTGCAACAGCCACCCCCAGTCTGCTGCAGACAAAGTCTGTGATCTCATCAGCCAGAGGATCCCCATTTTTTGCCGCATCCCACAGATCTTTTGCCGTAATCTTTTCTTTCTTACGCAAAACAGAATCTTCCGCTCTTTCCTGCAGGAATCTTTCTGCAACTTTTACCATTCCTGTTGCAGATGCATACTGCTCCAGACATCCTTTTTTACCGCAGCCGCAATATTCTGTTTCATAAGGGTCAATGGTCATATGACCGATTTCTCCCGCAACACCACTGCTGCCCATCAGGATTTTCCCATGCAGCACAACACCGCCGCCAACACCTGTGCCCAGCGTTACCATCAGCATACTTTCCGCATCTTTTCCTGCGCCGAATGCCGCCTCGCCTAAAGCTGCCACACGGGCATCATTGCCAATGCGAACAGGCGAAATACCGATGATCTTTTCTGCTTCTTCGCCCAGTTT
>JAFZDV010000084.1 GCA_017560955.1 Anaerotignum sp. | reverse complement strand
TAACCGATCTGTGTTTCGATCTTGATGATGGAAGGTTTGTCAGATGCTTTTGCTTTTTCGATTGCAGCTTTGATGGCATCTACATCGTTGCCATCAGCAACTTCCTGTGTATCCCAGCCGTAAGCTTCGAAACGTTTCAGAACATCTTCAGCGAATGCTGTTGCTGTGTCGCCTTCGATTGTGATGTGGTTGGAATCGTACAGAACAACCAGTTTGTTCAGACCCATTGTGCCAGCCAGAGATGCTGCTTCAGCTGCAACACCTTCCTGCAGACAGCCATCGCCGCACAGTGCATATGTGTAATGGTCTACAACTTTAAATTCGGGTGTGTTGAATTTTGCTGCCAGGTGGCTTTCAGCCAGAGCCATACCAACTGCGTTAGCGATACCCTGCCCCAAAGGGCCTGTTGTCACTTCAACGCCTGTTGTATGTTTGTATTCGGGGTGACCGGGTGTCAGGGAATTTCTCTGACGGAAGTTCTGCAGGTCTTCGATTGTCAGACCGTAGCCAAATACATGCAGCAGGGAGTACAGCAGTGCAGAACCGTGACCAGCGGACAGGATGAATCTGTCTCTGTCGTTCCAGTTGGGGTTCGCGGGGTTTACTTTCATTTCTTTTGCCCACAGTGTGTAAGCAGCGGGTGCTGCACCCAGAGGCAGACCGGGGTGACCGCTCTTTGCTTTCTGGATTGCTTCTGCAGACAGGAAACGCAGGGTATTGATTGTCAGGTTATCAATATTGCTCATTTTAAATTTCCTCCGAAAGTTTAAATTATCAGTTCAACTTGTTTTCTGAATTATTTTTTAGGAACGGATTCCCAGTCTTTCAGGAATTTTTCGATACCGATGTCTGTCAGAGGGTGTTTTGCCATCTGGATCAGAACATTGTAAGGGATTGTTGCGATGTGGCAGCCTACTCTTGCAGCATCTACTACATGCAGAGGGTTACGGATGGAAGCAGCGATGATTTCTGTGTCGATACCGTGAACATCGAAAATAGCAACGATGTCTTCGATCAGAGTCATACCCAGAGAACCGATATCATCTACTCTGCCCAGGAAAGGAGATACATATGTAGCACCTGCTCTTGCAGCCATCAGCGCCTGTGTAGCGGAGAAGATCAGTGTTACGTTTGTTTTTACGCCTTTAGCAGCCAGGATTTTAACTGCTTTCAGACCTTCCAGTGTCATAGGGATTTTGATAACGATGTTTTCATGGATTTTAACCAGTTCTCTAGCTTCTGCTACCATGCCTTCATGTTCCAGGCTGATAACTTCTGCACTGATAGGGCCATCAACGATTGTTGTGATTTCTTTTACAACTTCAACGAAATCTCTGCCTTCTTTTGCGATCAGGGAGGGGTTTGTTGTAACGCCGCAAATTACGCCCAGGTCATTTGCTTCTCTGATGTGGTCTACATTAGCTGTGTCGATGAACATTTTCATGGTAGCTATCTCTCCTTTTTATGTTTAAATAATTTTATTGGGTCTATTTCCTTCGGCAGATGGTCTGCCGAACTGCGTTTCAAAAAATGGACAGACTTCTATCCATATTACGCTAGTTTCATTTTACGCCAACGGAAAAAGAAAAGCAATGCCTAATCAAAATAAAAAAGGACAAGATTTGACTCCCGCCCTTTGATTTGTGCTTATGCTCATTCGATGATCAATTTATCTGTATCTGTCATCGCCCAATACTCATCAGAATCATATCCGTCCTTATTGGTCCATGTGCCTTTTTCTGCCAGATAGGAATATTTCACACCATTACTGTCCTCTGCCTTGAAAACAAATTCGATCTTTTTGAATTCTTCCAGTTTGATTTTATTTTCCCCTGTAAGATCCGTTCTGTATTCACAATTATATTCATCCGCAAATCGAGCGATTGCAGGATAGGTCTTATGCAGTTTGCCATCCACATAAACTTCCAGCCTCTGATTTTTCAGCTTGAAAGAAGTTCCCTTATCTTTCAGCATGAGCCACTGAGGCGTATTTACATCCACCAGAATTTCACCATCAAATGTGACAAAATCCTGACCTGTCATCCAGCCGATAGAACCGCTCCATCTCCCATTGAATACAGGCAGAACGTTTTCATTGATATAAACATTCTCCATCTGACAAATACTTTCCTTTCCATTTTTCTGCAGATGAACCGTAGCAGAAACCACATCACAGAAAGGCACCGTCAGTTCCGCTGTGTATACACGGTCGGCCCCTGCACTCGCTGGCACTTCCATCTTTTCAGCACCATCACAGGAAACCATAAATTTCATGGTCATACCATCCACATATTCTTTCGGTGCTGCTGTCAAATGAATCGTAGCTGTTTTCGTTTTTTCATCCACACCAACAATTTTCATGCGATTTTCAAGAAAAGGATTGTTAGCATCTGCAATTCCCTGTTCAATATTTCGAGGAATATTGTTGATGGTGTTGCTGATTTGTTGCTCTACCTGATAAATATCACTGGAAATTTCATTTCTGGACTGTCGGATACTGTTATTGATCGAAAAAGTAGCAAAAACCAACGCCGCCAGCAGAATCGCGAAACAGATGCGAAACTCCTTACGGGTCACATACTTTTTCTCTTTTTCTTCCTTCTGCTCTTCTTCAGGTCTGTAATCCCAGTCTGCCATAGGCGTTCCTCCTTTCGGACTTGCGTCTACTTCATACTCACTTCAGCCAGTTTTTCACAACTTCCTTAATTTCAGTTTTTTCACAGACATTCTTGTGCAGGATAGGTCTGTGTTCCAGACCAACGATAGGCGCAGGTACGGAAACACCACTTGCCTTTTCCAGATCTTCCTGCAGTTCGAAAGCATCACCGTCGGCATATTTTGCATCCAGTGCAGTCATAACATCTTTTGTGAATTTGTAAGGAGATGCAGTGGAAACGATGACCATGGGTTTGTTGTCGCCGCTTTCCCCTTTATATTTCTGATATGCCGCATAGGCTACCGCTGTGTGAGTATCCATCACATAGCCTGTTTCTTCGTAGAATTTTTTGATTGCGGAGAATGTTTCTGCTTCTGTTGCATATTCGCCGCTGATTTTTGTTTCTGTGATTTCCGCTTTGTAGGAACCTGTTTTGTTCAGGCTTTCCATTTCTGCTTTTGTGGCATCCTGACCTCCCATATGTGCCAGCAGTCTTTCCAGATTGGAAGAAATCAGGATATCCATGGAAGGAGATACGGTCACATGGAACTCGCGGTTTCTGTTATATTCACCTGTACGGAAGAAATCGTACAGAACTTTATTATCATTAGATGCACATACAAAATGACCTACAGGCAGACCCATTTTCATTGCGTACCAGCCGGCAAGGATATCGCCAAAGTTACCTGTAGGAACTGTGAAGTTCAGTTCTTCGCCTACTTTCACTTCGCCCAGTTTCACCGCATTCAGATATGCCCAGAAATAGTAAACGATCTGAGGTACCAGTCTGCCGATATTGATAGAGTTTGCGGAGGAGAACTGGAAACCTTTTTCGTCCAGTTCCTTTTCCAATGCTTTATCTGTAAAAATGCTCTTCACTGCGGACTGGGCATCATCGAAGTTACCTTTGATACCAACTACACAGGTATTCGCACCTTCCTGTGTATTCATCTGCAGTTTCTGCACAGGGCTGACACCATCTTCAGGGAAGAATACCATGATTCTTGTACCCTCTACTCCTGCGAAGCCTTCCAGTGCCGCTTTGCCTGTATCGCCACTGGTTGCTGTCAGGATGACGATTTCCTTATCCAGACCGTTTTTCTTTGCAGATGTTTTCATCAGGTAAGGCAGGATAGACAGCGCCATATCTTTGAATGCCAGTGTTCTGCCGTGGAACAGTTCCAGGAACATGGCATCGCCTTTTTTCACTACAGGCACGATTTCGGGTGTATCGAATTTTTCGTCGTATGCACCGTTGATGCAGGCTTTCAGTTCTTCTTCTGTGAAATCCAAGTATTTGGACAGTACTTCATAAGCCAGTTCCTGATATGTCATCTTGCCCAGTTCTTCCAGAGATTTATCCATCTGAGGAATTTCTTCGGGGATATACAGACCGCCGTCAGGGCAGATGCCGCGCAGGATCGCCTGAGATGCAGTTGCTGTGATATTTTTATCTCTTGTACCGATATATTTCAATGCCATTTTTCTTCCTCCTTTTCTTGAGGGTTTCACCCTCAAACTCCCACCAAGGGGATCATCCCCTTGGAACCCGATTTGCAGAAACTATCGTTTCTGCGGAATTATATACGATAGTTCTATTTTACAGATATTCCGCCATTTGTCAACAAATGTCTTTGTATTGAATACATATTATTCCCATTTCCAGCTGACCGCGTATTTATTTTTCAGTCTGCCCTTCTGCATTTTCGCCCAGCCCAGAGGGAATCCATCCACGCAGACCAGCGTCCAGCCATCTTTGCCTTCTCCTTCTACAGTCTCACCCTTCAGATAACGGATCACTCTATCATCTTCCAAAGGGAAGTCCACAACATTCTTCACTTCTTCTTTTTTCAGACCCATGGCAAAAGCCTGAGAAGGCTCGAAGCGGTCTTTTTTTAATGTTCCCAGCATCCAGCCGGTTCTCAGCACACGCAGCTTATCCAGCTTGGGTGTACCTTCGGGCAGAAGATACAGGCCGTCGCCGTAAATCTTATAAATGCCTTTGGGCATTTCCTTCAGCACGTCCTTCGCAAAGTCTGCAAAGGCATCCATCTGTTTTGTCCATTTGCTGTCTTCCGCAGGAACAGGTTTTGCACCCTCTGTTTCCTTCTTTCTCAAGAGAGCAAGGAAATGACCTTCCCCCTGCAGTTTATGGGGATACAGTCTGGCGCAGGCTTCAAAAGGATCAAGTCCTTTTACGAAACCATTTTCCTTGGGGATTTCAACTAATTCAAAATCCGGATGGCTTTCCAGGAAGTCACCGATACTCTTTTCATTTTCTTCGGGAGAGAAGGTACATGTGGAATACAGCAGCATACCGCCTTCCTTCAGCATAGGGGCACAGGCCTCCAGAATTTTCGCCTGTTCTGTCTGGCAGAATTCCAGCATCTTTGCATCCCAGCTTTTCACCATATCAGGTTCCTTACGGAACATGCCCTCGCCGCTGCAAGGCGCATCTACAAGGATTTTATCGAAGAATTCTGGCAGTCTATTTGCAATCTTATCAGGTGTTTCACTCACAACAATGGCATTGCGGATCCCCATCAGTTCCACATTTTTCAGCAGTGTTTTCGCACGTCCTGCACTGATGTCATTGGCAACCAGAAGACCTGTGCCATTCAGTCTTGCCGCCAGCTGGGTAGTCTTCCCGCCGGGGGCCGCGCAAAGATCCAGAACAACATCCCCTTCTTCAATAGGCAGTGTTGCCGCAGGGCTCATGGCGCTGGGTTCCTGCAGATAGTAAAGACCTGCGTGATAGTAAGGGTGTTTCGCAGGGCGTTCTTCCCCTTCATAATAAAAACCGCTTTCGCACCAAGGCACATTTTTCAGTGCGAAAACATCTTTTTCCTGCAGTTCTTCCGCAGAAATTTTCAATGTATTGGCTCTCAGGCCGTAAAATCTTCCTGCATCGAAAGATGCAATATAATCATCATATTCATCTCCCAGCAGGGCTTTCATTTTTTCCATATATTCCAAAGGCAGGTTCATAGCAATTCCTCCTTAAAATCCATATTTTTCTCTGATTTTATCATACAGAAGCAAGGCCCTATTTACAAGCAAATTTCCTTTTTTCTCTTTACAAAACGACCGCCTTCATACTAAGATAGAAGCACTTAGAAGAAAACCACCCCATTTTTGAAAGGAGAGATTCTCAATGGGAAAAGATATCTGGAAACCCGGGACAGTCATTTATCCCGTTCCTGCCGTAATGGTATCCTGCGGCGATATGGAAAATAAAAACATCATCACAGTCGCATGGACAGGCACTATCAACTCTGACCCTGCCATGACTTATGTATCCATCCGTCCCAGCCGTCATTCCTATAACATCATCAAGGAAAAAGGCGAATTCGTCATCAACCTTGTCACAGAAAAACTGGCCTATGCCTGCGATTTCTGCGGTGTTCGCAGCGGCAGAGATATGGACAAATTCGAAGTGATGAACCTGACAGCAAAAAAAGGGGAAAAGGTTGACGCACCTATCATCTACGAAAGCCCCGTAAACATCGAATGTAAGGTAAAACAGATCATCCCTCTGGGCACACATGATATGTTTCTGGCAGAAGTGGTTTCCGTACAGGTCAGCGATGAATTCCTGGATGAAACAGGCAAATTCCACTTCGATAAGGCAAAACCTATCCGTTATTCCCACGGCGCATAC
>JAFZDV010000083.1 GCA_017560955.1 Anaerotignum sp. | reverse complement strand
ATCGCTTATGCAACAGAACAGATCATTGACCTGTATGCAAACGGCGTAAAAAATGTTCATGTTTACACAATGAACAACCCTGAAGTAGCCGAAAAAATCATGGCAAATGTAAAAGATCTGCTTGGCTGATGATTTATACAGAAGTTTATACAGCACCCGAATGGAACGAAAGAGAATGTCTGCGTTATGCAGGTACAACTCCTCAGGCGGTTTCCGTGGAAGAAAGAAGCCTTTTTGAAGCCTGCTTAAAGGAAGCGGAAAGCAAACTGACCTATAAGGTCTGCTGGGGCAGATTTCCTGTCAGAAGAACGGAAAACGGTTTGGATTTTGGCTTTTTCAAAACAGATTCCAAGGCACTGATGAAAAATCTGGAAGGCTGTGAAGAAATTATTGTGTTTGCGGCAACCATCGGTCTGGAAATTGACCGTCTCATCCGCAGATATACCAGTCTTTCCCCTGCAAAGGCACTGTTCTTTCAGGCCATTGGTGCAGAGCGAATCGAAAGCCTTTGTGATGCTTTCTGTGACGATCTGAAAGGAAAAGGTCTGCAGCTCAGACCTCGTTTCAGCCCCGGTTATGGTGATCTGCCGCTGGAACTGCAGAAAGATCTGTTCCGTGTGCTGGATTGTCCCAGAAAGATCGGCTTATCTTTGAATGAAAGCCTTCTGATGTCCCCCTCCAAATCCGTAACAGCGATCATCGGCATTGGTGGTAGGACTGAAGAAGAAAAAAATAAATGCAGCGCATGTGAGAAAACTGACTGCGCTTACAGAGGATGAAAGTTATGAAATTTTTAGAATACCTGAAAAATAATATCCTGTATCTGGATGGCGGTATGGGTACACTCCTTCAGGCAGAAGGTCTGCAGCCCGGCGAACATCCCGAAAGATGGAATTATGAACACCCTGAGGTAATTGTAAAACTGCAGAAAATGTATTTCGATGCAGGTACAAACCTCATCATTTCCAATACTTTCGGTGCAAATGTTCTGCATTTTGAACTGGAAGAACTGGATAAAATCGTAAAACACGCATTGGAAAATGCCAGAACAGCGGCAGCAGAAAGCACAGGCACACAGGAAAAATTTGTGGCGCTGGATATCGGCCCTACAGGCAGACTGCTGAAACCTTACGGCGACTTCGATTTTGAAGAATGCGTAGCGGTTTTTGCGGAAACTGTAAAACTGGGTGTGAAATATGGTGCTGATGCTATTTTCATTGAAACCATGAATGACAGCTACGAAACAAAAGCAGCGCTTCTGGCAGCAAAGGAAAATTCTGACCTGCCTGTACTGGTTTCCAATGCGTATAGCGAAGATGGCAAACTGATGACTGGTGCATCTCCTGCGGCTATGGTTGCCATGCTGGAAGGCATGGGCGCAGATGCGATCGGTGTAAACTGCTCTTTGGGGCCCAAAGCACTGGCGCCTATCGTAGAACAGTATCTGGAGAAAGCATCCGTTCCCGTATTACTGAAACCTAACGCAGGCTTGCCTAGAGATGTGGACGGTAAAACAGTATTTGATGTTCTGCCGGATGAATTTTCCGATGATGTGGCAGAACTGGTGAAAAAAGGTGTACGTATCGTAGGCGGCTGCTGTGGTACAACTCCTGATTACATCAGAGAAACTGTTGCAAAAACAACAGATGTCAAACCTGTACCCGTTACAGATAAGCATATTACCTGCGTTTCTTCCTATACACACGCAGTAGAATTCGGTGCATCCCCCATCCTGATCGGGGAACGCATCAACCCCACTGGCAAAAAGCGTTTCAAACAGGCGCTGGTGGAAAATGACATCGATTATATCCTGAATGAAGGTCTGGCGCAGCAGGAAAAAGGCGTACACATCCTGGATGTGAACGTTGGTCTGCCTGAAATCGACGAAGTGGAAATGCTGAAAAAAGTTTCCTTCGAACTGCAGGCGATCATCGACCTGCCTCTGCAGATCGATACAACAGATGTTACTGCCATGGAACAGGCGCTGAGAAGATATAATGGTAAAGCCATGATCAACTCCGTAAACGGCAAGGAAGAAAACATGAAAGATATCTTCCCTCTGGTGAAAAAATACGGCGGTCTGGTAGTTGCCCTTACTCTGGATGAAAATGGCATTCCCGATACAGCGGCAGAGCGCGTTGCCATTGCGGAAAAGATCCTGAAAACAGCAGCGGAATATGGCATTGACAAAAAGGATATCATTTTCGATACACTGGCGATGGCAATTTCTGCAGATCCCAATGCGGCATTTGCCACAGTAAATGCCCTGAAAGAGATCAAAGAACGCCTGGGTTGTCATACTTCCCTTGGTGTTTCCAATATTTCCTTTGGCCTGCCCAACAGAGATTTTGTGACAAGCACATTCTTTGCTATGGCTCTGGAAAATGGCCTGTCTGCGGCCATCATGAACCCTCATTCCGCAGATATGATGAAAACTTACTATGCATATCGTGCTCTGCATGGTTACGATGAAAACTGCGCAGACTATATTAACTTTGCATCTAACTTTGTTCCTGCGGCGACAACTGGCACAGCAGCACCTCAGCCAGCAGCAGATCAGCAGGAATTCAAATCCCAGCTGCAGAAGGCTGTTGTAAAAGGTCTGAAAGAGCAGGCTGGTGAACTGACAGCAAAACTGCTGGAGGAAACAGCTCCTCTGGAAATCGTGCAGAATGAGATCATCCCTGCGCTGGATATTGTAGGCAAAGGATATGAACAGAAAACAGTTTATCTGCCTCAGCTGCTGATGGCGGCGGAAGCGGCAAAATGTGCCTTTGAAAAAATCAAGGCGGCTATGTCTACAGGTAATGGCAGCACAGCGGCAAAATGTAGTTTTGTACTGGCGACAGTAAAAGGCGATATTCACGATATCGGTAAAAATATTGTTAAACTGCTGCTGGAAAACTATGGTTTTGATGTGGCAGATCTGGGCAGAGATGTTGCCCCTGAACTGATTCTGGAAGAAGTGAAACGTCTGCACGCACCCATGTGCGGCCTGAGTGCCCTGATGACAACAACAGTTCCTGCTATGGAAGAAACCATCAAACTGATCCATGCAGAAGCACCCTGGTGTAAAGTTGTGGTCGGCGGTGCAGTTCTGACACAGGATTATGCTGACCGTATCGGTGCGGATAAATACGCAAAAGATGCGATGGAAGCAGTTCGTTATGCTGATGAAATCAACGCAGCACTGTAATGATTCAAATTGTCGAAAGGAGGCAGGTAAATGAAAACTGAAATTTTAAGTACGATTTTTCTGCCTTTTCTGGGTACAGTCATTGGTTCTGGATTTGTTTTTTTCTTAAAAGGAGAAATGAGCCGCAGACTGCAGCGCTCCCTGATGGGTTTTGCTGCAGGGGTCATGGTGGCGGCATCTGTCTGGAGCCTTATCATTCCTGCCATGAACCAGTCTGAACATATGGGGAAACTGGCTTTCCTGCCTGCCTTTATTGGTGTATGGGGCGGTTTTCTGTTCCTGCTGGCACTGGATCATGTGATCCCGCATCTCCATCTGAACAGTGATTCTCCTGAAGGGATGAAAAGCAGTCTTGGAAAAAATACCATGATGGTATTTGCTGTTGCTCTTCATAATCTTCCCGAAGGTATGGCAGTCGGTGTTGTGGTAGCGGGCTGGCTGACCGGGAATGAAACCATTTCTGCAGCGGCTGCACTGGCATTATCTCTGGGTATCGCTTTGCAGAATCTTCCTGAAGGTGCCATTATTTCCATGCCATTAAAAAGTAATGGTATGAAAAGCAGCAAAGCATTTCTGTATGGTGCGATCTCTGGGGCGGTGGAACCTCTTGGGGCGATCCTGACCATTTTGCTGGCAGCCTTTGTAACGCCTGTCCTGCCTTATATGCTTTCTTTTGCGGCAGGTGCCATGCTTTATGTAGTAGTGGAAGAACTGATCCCTGAAATGTCCGAAGGAGAACATTCCAACATTGGTACGATCTTTTTTGCTGTTGGATTTTCTCTGATGATGGTGCTGGATGTGGCACTGGGATAAAAAAGATAAAAAAAAAAGACCTTGCGGTTAAAAACTGCAGGGTCTTTTTATATGCGTGAAAGGGACCTTTCAAGCAGATGATGAAGTGGCTTAAATAATACCAGACAGAGGATCACATTGCCGATACAATGGGTGATATCAAACCCCAGACCTGATACCCAGTAGGAAAAGGCTGCCGCAGGGCCACCTGTGATGAGGTAGGGCAGTGTGCAGAGTGTGCCGAATCCCAGACCGAAAAATCCTGAAATGATGCTCCAGAACAGAGCGGACGTGTTTTTTCTCAAAGGAAGGCAGAACAATGCAAGGATCGTCCATACATACAGGTAATTGAAGAACCACATGCCAAAACCATAAAGGAATCCTTCCAGAAAGACAAAGACATAGATCATCCAGAACACCTTTCTGCCAAAGAAGATGGTGTACAGTATGATGAGCAGACTGATGATCTCAATATTCGGCAGGAAAGACATGATGACCTGTCCCATGAAAAGCAGGGCAGTCAGTACACCCATCAATGCCAGATGGTAGGTTTTGCTTCGTTCCATTAATATCCCTCCATCAGTGTCAGTTCGAACTGATCGCCATCAGCAATGGGAAGGGCATCGGCACCGCTGTTGACCTGTTCGCCGCCTTTTGTGATGCACCACCACTGTTGTTTGCTGCTGTCAGCAGTTTCGCCGTCAACAGTCTGGATGAAAAGTCCATAGGAGCCTGTTTCACCTTCAGCCAGTTTGTTTTCCAGCAGAACATCAGCCAGATATTCTGCATTGGTCTGGTATGTAAAAGTGTTTTCTGTTTTATCTGCATGAATCACAAGGACATCGATTTCTTTTCCCCCTGCAGTTGTTTCGGGTTTGTTCGTGTGGAACAGGATACCTGCCCCGATACAGAGAATAACTAATATCCCTGCAAGTACACCAGTTTTTCTGTTCATAAAAAATGCCTCCATTCCACGGGAAATCCCGTTTTGGGGGCAACGAAAAAGAAACCCCCGATTTATGCCTTCGGATGTTTAGATATGTTTCGGACGCGTATTCTGACTCGAGCCAAAAGCCTACTTAAAGTCCCTTCCCAGAGAAATCTCCAGTGGTAATGACTTTTTTCGTTGCTCACACAGCAGGGATAAAACTGTTCCGGATTCTCACCGGATTCCTATCCGTATCTAGTTTTCTACATGATACTGCTGTTGCAGGATTTTGTCAAATAAACAAAAAGAAACCCTGTTTTTACAGGGTTTCTGAATGGAATAAAATTATTTGTCTTTTTCGTATTTACCTGTGATGTCGCTGTCGATCATACCATCTTCATCTACTTCAAATTTCAGTGTGAATTTCTGTTCGTCGTACAAATCGAGTTTATCATCTTCATCCTGATCTTTTAACCAGTCGATCAGATCTTCCAGTGTTTCAAAAGATTTACCTGTGAAGTCTTTCATAGAAATATCATCAGGATCTTCGAAAGTATAGGATGCTTTTGTTTCGCTGTCTTTACCTTCGATTGTCAGCTCATCATCTTCAAAGTCTACCAGACGACCAGTTACGTAGCATACATAACCAGTGATTTCGATGATGTCACCATCATCCAGAACTACGTCTACTTTTAATTTTTTGCCATCATCATAAGCATTGTACAGATTTTCAAAGTCTTCGATATCGGAGTCACCATCAGTGATTTCGACTTCCATGTCATCCATTTCATCTTCATCGATAGTGTATTTTTTGCCTTTGATAGTGATGGAGCCTTTCTTTTCATCGCCGCTGTCATCAAAGGTTACTTTTTCGATTTCAATGCCATCCAGCTCATCTTTATCTTCGTTTTCATAATCTTCTGTGAAAACTTCGATCTTTGTTACTTCATCATCATCTTTATCTTCTAAGGATACTTTTGCT
>JAFZDV010000008.1 GCA_017560955.1 Anaerotignum sp. | reverse complement strand
CTGATGAGCCACAGACCTCTGACATCCGACGAAATGACAGCCTTCATCGACAGAAGCAATATGCTGCTGGAAAGACTGGCGGAACTGGAAAAATAATTCATACCAATCATAAAGACAGCCTGAAAATGGCTGTCTTTTTTATGAAAATCGTAAGGAATCCTTAAGAATTCCCCCTTTGATTCTATGCTATAATCAGTATAGCGAAACAGAAGGAGGCATTCACATGAAAAAAATCATTCGATGTTTAATCGGAATCTGCATCATCACCCTGTTGGCATCCGCCTGCCAGTCTTATGATGATATTTCTGTCATGCTTGGCGCAGATGTCAGTTCTGCCAAAGAGATTTCCTCAGAAAACAACCATGGCGGATTTCACGGAGACGGCGAAAGATATCTGATTTTTGCATTTGAAGATAACTCCTTTGAAAATACAATAAAAAAAGATAATACCTGGCATAAACTGCCTGTGACGGACGCCCCCATTACCGCACTGTTATATGGTCTGGAAACCCCTGAAATGACCTATGGGCCTTATATCAATCAGGATATCCCCCAAATTTCCAACGGATATTATTTTTTCTATGACCGTCACAGCGATAGTATAAATCCTTTTGATGCTTCAGATGTATTAGCGCGAAGCTCCTTCAACTTCACTGCAGCAATTTATGATGCTGATACAGACACTCTTTATTACATTGAACTGGATACATAATAAAAAAGACCGAAACGAAAAATTTGTTTTCGGTCTTTCTTTTTTTCTTTTATAACACACCAAACAGGATAAAACCCACAGTGTTAATTGCAAAATTCGCAAACATATGAACAAACCAGGATGGATAAATGTTATCGTTCCGTTCATTCAGGTAGTTGAAAATACAACCTCCCACGATCAGCCCCAGAAGCAGCAACAGCAGTGCGCCAAAATGGAACATTTCAACCAGCATGCCAATATGATACACTGCAAACAGGGAAGAGCTGAAGAGATATGCTACTTTTCTTGAGGTATATTTTTTCAGCGTGATAAAGCCATATCCCCTGAAAAAGAATTCTTCCAGAAAGGAATTCATCAGAGAAATATACAGCGATACATAAATAAAGTTCTCTGCTGTGATACCCATACCGGATGTCAGACTGGATGTCACATTGGAGTAATCAATGATATTTCTCGTAAGGAAATATCCGCCAAGGATCACTGCATAGACGCCCAATCCAAGAAATAATGCCGTCAGAATCCCTTTCTTTCTGAAAACAAACAGGTTCCTGAAATCTGCAAATGCCTCTTTATTTCTGACAAAAAACAGCATAGGCAAAGCCAGAAAGAAAATGATTTTGATGGGGATCTTCATAAAATAGTTCGGATGTACAAAGGCATCAATCAAAGTAATGGCCAGCGAAAATATAAAAATCATGGCCATAATCGTTCTTTTTCTGTTCATTCCATTTCTCCTTTTTTCATCAGCCAGCCTTCCTGCACCGCAGAAACCGTTGCAGCAGCGCATACAACAACAGCACTATATTTCAACTCTATAAAATGCAGGCTCAAAGGCAGCAGAAATAACAGAAATCCAGTCAGTTTATTCAGTATCGTATGTAAAGCAATATATTCCCCACTGAAAATCCATCCAAACATCATGTTTCTGACTCTAATAGCCGCAATGACAGCTATCCAGACCCACAGCCATTTCGGGATATCCAGAACAGGAAGAAATTTTATCAGAGATACTGTTACAAATACGAAGTCTGCAACAGTATCCAACCTTGCCCCAAATGCACTTTCCGCATTTGTTTTTCTTGCAATGGTGCCATCCACCATATCCGTAAATCCACAAAACAGATACAGGATATAAAAGGCAGAAGAAAACACCGAAAAATACAGCAGCAAAATGCTGCCGAAAATGCGGCAGATCGTTATGAAATTTGCAGCCTGTTTTTTCATCTTCAAACCTTACTCCATTCCGTTTATTTCAGTCTGTTGATCTCCTTCTGCAGATTCTCCAGAAATTCACCTGCATGGGCACCATCCATCTGGGTATGGTGAAACTGGAAAGAGATGGGCAGTTCATATCTGAACCATTTTTTCCGATATTTTCCCCAGAAAAGGAATGGATTATGGAAAATGCCGCTGTTCATGCCAACCACACCATCCAGTTCTGTTTCCACAATGGCAGAAGTACCGATGACCATACTGTTTTCAGACAGATCCCTGTCCTGACAGGTTTTAGCCACCTGTGTTGTATATTTCATATAATCCTGATAAAACTTTCTGAAATTATCTGTATAAAGAATATCGCAGGAATTTACTTCACCATTTTTATTCATCACAATAGTATTAACTGCAATGGTATCATACTGCATCAGTTTATCCCCAACAGGAAGGATATAAAATTCTTTTACATCCGCCGCCGCTTTCCCAATACAGTAATCCATGAGCAGATTGAATTTCAGTTTTTTCTTTCTGGATACCTTTATCAGATTTGTGATATCCAGTGTTTTGAAAAAAGTCACCATAGGATTCGGTGCTTTCATCCACAGTTCAAAGGCCATTGCCCTTGTGGTATCCTTTGGATCGATCTCTCTTGCCATTCTCTTCCCCCCTGTTCTGTTTTTATTCTTTTTCCCCCTCATTGGCTTCTTCCATGGTCAGTTCTTCCACAGGCACCTGCTCAATGAACTGTACCTTTACCACAGCCTGCGCCCAGTTCAGGAAAACCTTGGCGTGTTTCCCCTTCTTTTCTGCTTCTTCTTTAAAAATTTTCAGAAATTCCTGCACGATTTCTCTGGTCATATAGCCGCCACGCCAATGGAAAATCAGCGTTCTGCCCTTTTTCACCGCCTGGGCAGATCGTTTCTGTACATCCTCCATTTTGGTAAAGGATAGTTTCTTCTCTTTGTAATAAAATCTTTCCCCATCTTCACAGGCAGGCATTTTCCAGACCAGTCTTTCATGGTCACGGAACAACTGCTTATCATTCAGCAAGAAATAGTCATAACGAATTTCTTCGGGATTGCCCAGAGAATTATCGAAAGTACAATCAATGTGGTAATACTTCTTATCCACCTTCACAACGTTCCATGCATGGCGGTATTTCACGCCTTTTTCAGGATTATTCTCCGAAAGAGCAATCACGCACCAGATATTCAGAGCATCACACAGAATTTTCACAGATTTCGCAATGCCTTCGCATACCCCTACCCCATGCCCCAGAGGGCCAATGATTTCATGGGAATACTGCTTTTTCAGTTTATCGTAATGGACATTCTGGCAGATAAAGTCATGGATATACAACAGCTTTTCCAAATCCGTTGCCTTCATCATAGGTCGTGCCAGTTTTTCCACCCTTGCCTGCAGAGCCTTCTGATGGTCTTTAATTTTCCCCTTTTCAAAAAGATATTCGGGGATAAATTCTGCATTGCTGCCATCAGGATAATAGCGGTATTTGAATGTACCTGCATAAAACAGCTGAGGATGATCCAGACGCAGTTTCATGAAAACATCCGTCAGCTCCCTGTTTTCCAGTAAGGGCACAGGAAAAGACGGGGCTAAAGATTGCAGCCCCGCTTTGATGGCATTATAACTATTCTGCTGTGGTTTTGTCAGGGAATTGTAATAATACTGTTCCATTTCAGAATCCTCTTACAGTTCAATTTCCAGTTCCACAGGGCAATGGTCAGAACCCATTACCTGTGTGTGGATTTTCGCATCCACCAGTTTTTCTCTCAGGCTTTCGGATGTCACATAGTAGTCGATTCTCCAGCCTGCATTCTTTTCTCTCGCTTTGAAGCGATAACTCCACCAGGAATAAATACCTTCCATGTCAGGATAGAAATGACGGAAGGAATCCACAAAACCAGCCTCTAAGAGTTCTGTGAATTTACCGCGTTCTTCGTCTGTAAAGCCCGCACTTCTGCGGTTGGTTTTGGGATTTTTCAGGTCGATTTCATTGTGGGCTACATTCAGGTCACCGCAGATGATAACAGGTTTCTTTTCATCCAGACCTTTTACATAAGCACGGAAAGCATCATCCCAATCCATGCGGTAATCCAGACGGGCATTTTCTGCCTGAGAATTGGGTGTATAAACAGTTACATGATAGAAATTTTCAAACTCCATTGTAATCACACGGCCTTCGTGGTCATGTTCTTCCACACCGATACCATAAGTCACATTCATGGGTTCTTTTTTTGTAAATGCCGCCACACCGGAATAGCCTTTCTTTTCTGCGTAGTTCCAGTACTGATGGTAGCCTTCCAGTTCCAGATCGATCTGGCCT
>JAFZDV010000082.1 GCA_017560955.1 Anaerotignum sp. | reverse complement strand
TTTGCGGAAGGCAATGCTCTGACAGAAAGAGATTTTGCATATTATGAAGAAAGAGCAAAAGGCGGTGCAGCGGCTGTGACCTGCCTGCTGGCAGTTAACGAAGCAGGTGCCCTGAAGGGGATGTATTCTGCGGAAACTGTGGACAGAGAGAGTCTGAAAGCTTTGGTAGAACGCGTTCATGCCCATGACTGTAAACTGATCGTGCAGCTGTTCCACTGCGGCAGAAATGAAAGCGCAAAAAACCACGGAGATAAGCCTCTGCTGGCACCTTCCGTTGTGCCTTCTCCTATTTTCCGTGCAGAACCTCAGGAAATGACTGCGGATGATTTGGCAGCAACAAAAAAAGTCTTTGCAGATGCAGCGGCTCTGTGTAAAGAAATCGGTGCAGATATGGTGGAAGTCAGTGCTTCTGCTGGTTATCTGCTTTCTGAATTCCTCTCTCCTGTTACAAATCTGAGAGAAGACGAATATGGCTATAAGAATGAAAATGGCATGAAGTTCCCTCTGGAAGTGCTGAGTGAAATCAGAAATAGTGTAGGGGAATATCCTGTTCTGGTGAAAGTTTCTGCTGCCCAGATGGTCGAAGGCGGCTATGAACTGGTGGATACGGTTCGTTTCTGTAAAAAGGCAGAAGATGCAGGCTATATCGATGGTGTGACTGTGACTGGCGGCTGGCATGAATCTCCCGTAGAGCAGATTTCTTACCATGTGGCAAAAGGTGCTTATGCTCCCTTCGCAGGTATCATGAAAAAATATCTGTCTGTGCCTGTGATTGCGTGCAACCGTATTCAGGACAGAGAAACAGCAGAACGCATCCTTGCGGAAGGTATGTGCGATTTCTGTGGTACTGCAAGGGCCTTTCTGGCAGATCCTGCCTTTGCGAATAAAATGCAGGAAGGCAAGCCTTATCTGCCCTGT
This sequence comes from Anaerotignum sp., assembly GCA_017560955.1. Taxonomy (GTDB): domain Bacteria; phylum Bacillota; class Clostridia; order Lachnospirales; family Anaerotignaceae; genus Anaerotignum_A. The sequence goes on along the minus strand of JAFZDV010000082.1, from coordinate 2,136 downwards.
CAGGGCTGTAACAAATGTATTGCGGCTGTACTGAAAGGGGAGGAAGTCTTCTGTGCGTTCAATCCTGAGGCTGGTAAAGAGCATTTTGAAAATCAGCGCAGAAAAATTGCTACAAGGAAGGAATGTGTTGTTGTGGGCGGCGGCCCTGCAGGCATGCAGGCGGCAAAAAAAGCAGCAGAACGCGGCTTCAAGACAACTATCCTCTGTAAGGAAAAAGAACTGGGCGGTCAGCTCAGACTGGCGGCTCTGCCTCCCAAAAAAGGCGATCTGCTGAAATATATTGATTATATGAAACATACATTGGAAGAACTGGGTGTGAATATCCTGACAGAAACGGTTGCCACAAAGGAATTCATCGAATCCAGAAAGCCTTATTTCACTGTTATCGCCAGTGGCAGCACTCCTGAAAAAATGCCCATCGAAGGTCTTCCTGATGAAAAATACTTCACAGCCCAGGAAATCCTGCAGATGCCCGAAGAAAAAGTACTGGAACTGCTGGAAGGGGAAGGTGTTATTCTTGGTGGCGGTGCAGTTGGTCTGGAAACAGCGGCTTATATGATGGAAAAAATCGAAGTGAAAGAGGATGACTATAAACTGAAAGTCATTGATAAAGCAAAGAAAATGGGTCTCGACATGGGCGCTATGGCAAAACCTCTGCTGGCTGATCTGAAGAAAAAACGCGTAAGTTTCCTGACAACAACAGAACCTACATTGATGGAGGACAGAAAACTGTATGTGAAGATCGGTGCAATGCTGATGTTCGTTTCCGCAGACTATGTGATCTGGGCAGGCGGCGGTGAATCCTGCGTAGACAGTGAACTGACCATGTGGCTGATGGATGAACGAATGAGTTATGCCATCGTTGGTGATGCAAATGAAGTCGGTGACGGCGGAAATGCGATCCACGATGCTTATGATATCTTCACCAGAATGTATCTGGCATGATGCAATTGTGTATATTGTATTCTTTTTGCAAATGAATGAAATATTTTTCAGCAGATATTGTCAAATGGACAATTGTATGCTATATTGAAGACAAGTGTTAAATAATTGCCAAAGTAGGGCGTTTTCAACTTGGCAACGAAATAAATACTGGAAAAACCAACCATTTTTCTTATGAAAGGAAGCGGAATTTATGGATTTTATCAAAAGAACATGGGCAGAAATCGATCTGGATGCACTGGAATACAACATTAAAAGCATCAAATCTAAAATGTCCCCTAAACACAAAGTAATGGGTATCGTTAAAGCTGACGCATACGGCCACGGTGATGGTTTCGTAGCTAGAAAACTGCAGGCTGGCGGTTTTGACTGGTTCGGCGTTTCCAATATCGAAGAAGCAATGAGCCTGAGAAACGAAGGTATCACAAAACCCATCCTGGTTCTGGGCTACACACCTGCTGACTGCGTAAAAATCATGTCCGATTACAGCATCACAAACGCAGTAGTTGGTATGGAACACGCAAAAGCACTGCAGGAAGCTGCAGCAGAAGCTGGTGTTGTTGTTGATGTACACATCAAACTGGATACAGGTATGACACGTGTTGGTTTCCAGACAGATGAAGTAAACTTCGGTCAGTCCCTGACAGATATCATCGAAGTAAGCAAAATGGAAAACGTGAAAATCACAGGTATCTTCACACACCATGCAGTAGCTGACTCCTACACAGGTGACCACCCTGATTTCACAAAAATGCAGTTTGAACGCTTCGACAGAATGGTTTCCGCTCTGGAAGGTATGGGCGTAAAACTGGGTCTGCGTCACTGCGCTAACTCCGCTACAACAATCGCTTACGCTGAAAGACACATCGATATGTGCCGTTCCGGTATCATCACATACGGTATGCTGCCTTCCGGCGAAAACGCAGGTATGATCGATCTGAAACCTCTGATGACAGTAAAAACAACAGTAGGTCTGGTGAAACATGTTCCCGCTGGTTCTCAGGTTTCCTACGGCAGAACATACACAGCAGAAACAGAAAGAGTACTGGCAACAGTTCCCATCGGTTATGCTGATGGTTACAGCAGAGCACTGTCCAGCAAAGCAAACATGATCGTTAACGGTCACTATGCTCCCGTTGTTGGCCGTGTTTGCATGGACCAGCTGATGATCGATGTTACAGGTATCCCTAATGT
>JAFZDV010000081.1 GCA_017560955.1 Anaerotignum sp. | reverse complement strand
TCTACCCCTACGATGACATCCCCCTCCTGCATACCTGCCTGTTCAGCGGGCTGTCCTTCCATTACACGGCTGATAACTACTTCACCTTCCTGATTGGTATATACTTCAATGCCAACACCATCAAAATTACCATTGGCATTTTCCAGATACTGATCCAGCATTTCCTCAGACATATAATATGTATATCTGTCCCCCACACCGGCCACCATGCCGCTGTACAGCATTTCTTCCACAATGCTGTCATCGAAATCTTCTACATAATATTTATCCAGATAGCTTTCCATGATCTCTGTTTTTGCCGCACGGCTCAGGGGAATATCAAAAGGGATGCTCTGCCAGGGAATCATGCAACAGATGGGTTTCCACAATGCACCGACTGCCAGAACCAGCACCAGTGCTGCAGCAAAGCCCTTCCAGAATTCTTTTTTCATTAAAATCGCCTCATTTTCTCAGACTTTCTTTTATCCTATGTTTTTCTGAAAAGAATTATCCTATCAGAAAAGGGAAGTGAACCCACTTCCCCTTTTTGTTTTTTCCATATTGATTTATACACGCAGATGCTTGCGGATAGAAGTCACACTGCCGATAACCCCCAGGGCAATACCAAAAATAATACCGAAGGGAATCAGGAAACCAAACACATCACCTGTCAGTCTGAACTGAACGAATGTGATCATAGGCAGATAACTGAAAATCGCACTTGTCACACTTGCATAAACAGGGAAACCAATAATCAGAGGAACCAGTGCACCGACTACACCGATAATAATACCTTCAATAATAAAAGGCCAACGGATAAACCAGTCTGTCGCACCAACGTATTTCATGATATTGATTTCAATTCGTCTGTTCACCACGGAAATACGGATCGTATTCATGATGATCATTACAGAGATCGCACCCAGCAGCAGCATAACGATCACACTGGCAATGCTGAAAATACGGTTTGCTTTCATCAGCAGTTCTGTTTCTGTCTGTCCATGGCGCACATTATCGATACCATCCACGTTTTCCAGTGCAGTCAGAACACCATTCTGATTTTCGATTTTATCCAGAGAGATCTGGAAAGAATGGGACAGAGGGTTATTTGCCTCGTCCAGACCAACAAAGATATCTTCGTCAGCACCCCAGTCCTGTTTCAGGTCATGAAGCGCATCAGCAGGAGAAATGTACATTACATTTTCCACATGATCGATCTTGCTGATCTCTGTTTTCATATTTTCGATTTCTTCCCCTGTCAGATCCCCTTTCAGGAATACGGAGATACCGATGGAATCTTCCATCTGATCCAGCATATACTGGAGGTTACTTCCCACACAATAGGAGAAGGACAGAATAGAGATGCAGGCAGCAACTGCAACCACGGAAGCCATGGTCATCAGCATATTCTTTTTCAGCCCGCTGAAACTCTCTCTAAAAAAGTATTTGATCGTACTAGGCTTCATCGCTATAACCACCTTTTTCAATATCTCTTACAATGTGACCTTTGTTCAGTGTAACAACACGTTTCTGCATGGCATCAACGATATCTCTCGCATGAGTCGCCATGACGATTGTTGTACCGCGCTTGTTGATATCATCCAACAGCTGCATGATACCGTCTGCTGTTTCAGGGTCAAGGTTACCTGTAGGTTCGTCACAGATCAGGATAGGGGGATTATTTACGATAGCTCTTGCCAGAGCAGTTCTCTGCTGCTCACCGCCGGAGAGCTGGTTAGGATAGCTTCTGCCTTTTTTACCCAGACCAACCAGAGAAAGTACAGCGGGTACATTTCTGCGGATGATACGGTTAGGCGCTTCGATTACGCGCATGGCAAAGGCTACATTTTCATATACAGTCTTATTGGGCAGCAGACGGAAATCCTGGAATACTACGCCCAGATTACGGCGCAGGTAAGGGATCTGTCTTCTGCTCAGATCGTTTGTTTTCACACGGTTGATGATGATATCCCCTTCTGTAGGATCCAGTTCCTTTAACAGCAGCTTCATCAGTGTAGATTTACCGGAACCACTGGAACCAACAATGAATACAAATTCACCTTTGTTGATGTGCAGGTTGATATTTTCTACGCCTGTAGAGCCATTGGGATATACTTTCGTTACATTATTCAGATGGATCACAATGTATCTCCCTCTTTCTAAATCAGATTATCTATATACAAAGAAAACTTCTTACTTTTCTCTTTCACAACGATGTATTATATCACATCATCCCATATCAAACAAGTAAAAGAACGCCAGGAAAACCTTCATTTTTATTAAAATTCTCTTAATTCAACAAAAAAGGGCGTGTAAAAACACGCCCCCTCATTCTTATTTATGGAATCAATATGCCATTCTATCCATGTACATCATATATTTGCTTACCATCAGAGTGATTTTGAAGATGATAGCATCGTCAAAGTTTCTCAGATCCAGACCTGTCATTTTCTGCAGTTTATCCAGTCTGTAAACCAGTGTGTTTCTGTGGATATACAGCTGACGGCTGGTTTCAGAAACGTTCAGATTGTTTTCAAAGAATTTGTTTACTGTTGCCAGTGTTTCATCATCGAAATCATCCATTGTCAGACCATGCAGCACTTCTTTGATGAACATACGGCACAGAGGCAGAGGCAGCTGATAGATCAGACGGCCGATACCCAGTTTTTCGTAGTTCACGATATATTTTTCATCTTCAAAGATCTTGCCAACTTCCAGCGCCATTTTTGCTTCCTTATAAGAACGGGAAACATCTTTCAGATCGCTGACGATGGTACCGCTGGAAATATAACCGTTGCTGCCTGTTTCCGCAAACAGTGTTTCCTGGATCACTTTTGCAATACGGTCGATTTCATCCGCAGATTCTTTTTCTTTCAGTTCTTTCACCAGAATGATGCTGTGTTCATCCACTGCAGTCACAAAATCCTTTGTTTTTGCAGGGAAAATGCTGCGTACGATTTCAACCACATTCATTTCCTTATCGATATGTGTTTCGATCAGGTAAACGATACGATGAACATTATTTTCGATATG
>JAFZDV010000080.1 GCA_017560955.1 Anaerotignum sp. | reverse complement strand
TGGTACAAATGAAGGCATGACTGCCCTGCTGGAAAACAACGCAGGTGCACTCCTTCTGGGTGCAGTTGTGGTTTATCTGATTTTCGGCGCATTAGCCTGCCTGACAAAACGCATCCCTCTGGCAGCCTTTCTTACTGCTCTGATCTTCCTGATCATGCCCATTATTGATTACTTCAAAATGGCTCTTCTGGAAGTACACTTCTTCCCCTGGGATTTTGTGTTTGCAAAAAATGCAGGCAGCTTTGGTACTTTCCTTACCGACCTGAAAGTCCCCGATATGGCATGGAATGGTATCGGTATGACATTGTTCTATTTCCTGTTCATCCTGCTGATGAAACCAGAAATTCCCGTGGCATGGAAAAAACGCATCATTGGTACTCCTGTTCTGCTGGCTTGTCTGTATCTGTTCTGCATGAACCCCACTGTGCGTAATGGTTATGAAATGTTCGGTATTTCTCCCAAAGCACCCGGCAATCAGGCAACAAACTATGATTCCAATGGTTTTATCACAGCTTTTGTTCTGAACTTTGCTTCCCTGAACATGGGCGACCCTGCCGATTATAACGAAAAATATCTGGCAAATTATTTTGAAAAATACCAGCCTTCTGCAGAAAGCGGACAGGGTTTCCAGAATCCTGATATCGTTGTAGTGCTTTCTGAGGCTTTCTGGGATCCTACGGTACTGAACGGTGTTTCCTATTCTGAAGATCCTCTGAAAAACTACAGACGCATCGCTGCAGAACATCCCAGCGGCACTATGGTATCCTGTACTTTCGGCGGCGGCACCGTTCGTCCCGAATTCGAAATTCTGACAGGTACTACTACAAACATGCTGCCTTCCGGTAATGTCCCTTATCAGCAGTATGTATTTGAGGATATCTTCTCTTATCCCAGACTGTTCAAAAATCTGGGCTATGACACCCTTGGCGTGCATACATACCAGAAGGAATTCTACGAAAGGGATCGTGCATATCCTCTTCTTGGTCTGACAGAAATGCGCGGGGAATATGATCTGCATGCAGAGCTCCACTGGAACAGCGGCCCTTACATCACTGACGAAACCATCGCAGAAGAAGTGATTTATCAGCTGAGCCAGCCCCATGATACAGGCCTGTTCCTCCATGTCATCACTATGGAAAACCACAGCATGTATCTGAACAAATATTCCACATCTGACTGGGATATCAGTGTTTCTTCCGATATCCTGTCTGACGATGAACTGAATGTGATGCATAACTACAGCAAAGGTGTGTCTGACTCCGATGCAGCTCTGGGCAGAATCTATGATTTCGTTATGAACAGAGAAAAGCCTACAGTTGTACTGTGGTACGGTGACCATCTGCCTACTCTGGGCGACGATTTCTCTCCTTATATCACTACAGGCAACATTTCTTCCACAACTGCTCAGGAATGGACAGAAGAAGAAAAATACACCATGTTCTCTACCCCCTATGTCATCTTCAGCAACTATGACACAGGCAGAGAATATCGTGCAGAAGACGAAAAAGTATCCCCTTATCTGCTGCCCGCTCTGATGTGTGACTACATCGGTGCACCCGAACACACCAGAACCAACTTCCTGCTGGATCTGTACGAAACATGTCCCGTTATCAGCCCTTACTACGGACTGTACACTAATAAAGAAGACAAAACAGCCGTCAACGAATTCATTCGTCACCACGAACTGCTGACTTATGATGACCTGATGGGCGAAAAATATCTGGTCAGAAAAGACCTTCCCCAATAAATAAAAATGGCAGAACCTCAAATGATGGTTCTGCCTTATTTTTATATCTTTTTTCGAAATAACCCATGTTCGCTGCAGCAAAGATACAGTTCTCCCCTTCTCTGGCGGGGTAAATAAACCTCCGATGCCTGCTCGGGATATAACTTCACGATGGTCACCCTGTCCCATGAAACCAAAGCCGCAAAAGAAACAAAATGTTCTTTTTTCATTTCATGGGCAAAGGTCACATAGTATTCCTGATCGATTTCCTCCACTTTCACATCATGCAGTTCATCCATGCTCTGTACCTGCATAGGACTCAGTTTTCTGCCGCAGCAGGAAATTTCTCCGCCGCCCATACTCCATGAAATATTTCCACAATGATCACAGCGGTAAAACTTCATTCGTTTCATATTTCCTGTTTCCGCTCTTTTTTCCTGTAAGTCCCCTTCCAGCATTTTTTCGATTTCCACACCATATAAAACAGAAATCCCTTTCCACAGAGAAACATCAGGCAGCCCTGCGCCTCTCTCCCACTTGGAAATGGTACGGTCACTGATATTCAGAATTTCCGCCGCCTGTTTCTGGGTCATATTTTTTTCTTTTCTCAAACGGGCAAGTATCTCTCCTGTTTTCTTCAGATCCATGGCTTTCGCCTCCTTTTATTTCATCATACCCCTCTTTTTCAGCTGTTTCAACAAACGCATCGTAGAATAAAAAAAGCCATCCGAAAGGATGGCTGTAAAGTCGATATCATGCACGAGGATGTGCTTTGGCATATACGTTTTTCAGTTTCTGATTGGTCAGTTTTGTATAAATCTGCGTTGTAGAAATATCGGAATGACCCAGCATTTCCTGTACAGAGCGAAGATCTGCCCCATTTTCGATCAGATGTGCCGCAAAGGAATGACGCAGCATATGAGGAGTGATATCTTCTTCGATACCTGCTTTTTTTGCATAAGCCTTGATGATCTTCCAGAAGCCCTGTCTGGTCATAGGTTTACCGTTGCAGTTTACAAACAGTGTTTCTTCATCAGCACGAAGGATCATATTTTCGCGTACTTTTTCCAGATATCTGCGCAGAGAGAATTTTGCCTGTGCGCCAATGGGAATAATACGGCTCTTGGTTTCACCACCACAACGGATATATTCCAGAGGCAGATTCACATCTTCCACCTTCAGGGAAATCAGTTCTGTTACGCGGATACCTGTCGCATAGAGAAGTTCCAGCATGGCTTTATCGCGAACTTCCTTATCCTCCTCACCACCGGGCTGTTCCAGCAGCAGTTCCACTTTTTCCAGAGAAAGGATCTCAGGCACTTTCTTTTCCACTTTGGGCAATTCCAGATCTGCCGCAGGGTTATCGGCTACAACACCTTTTTTCTGCAGGAACTGAAAAAAAGAACGAATGGACGCAATATTTCTGGACACAGTTGCCCCTGCCTTATTCTGCTTCTGCAGTTCATAGACATAGGCCATCACATTCGTACGGTTCACCTTTGCAGGATCAAGGACACCGGATTCCTTCATGAATCGGCTGAAGCCCTTCAGATCTCTGGCATAAGACAGTACGGTATTTTCAGATGATTTTTTGTCGTTCCGTAAATATTCGGTAAAATCAACAATGCGCTGTTCCATGCAAACAATCCCTTTCGTTCATAGTATTTAAATTATACTTCAAAGTTTTTGGACTGTCGACAACTTTTGTTGAGAAATTGTAAAAATTATGAATATTTTATGAACTTTTTGCTAAAAACCCTTAAAATA
>JAFZDV010000079.1 GCA_017560955.1 Anaerotignum sp. | reverse complement strand
CTCCTTTATTCCCAGTCAGTTTGATAATCCTTCCAACCCTGCGGCGCATTATGAAACCACAGGCCCTGAAATCTGGGAGGATACAGAGGGTAAAGTAGATATTTTTGTAGCGGGCATCGGTACGGGCGGCACATTGTCCGGCACAGGCAAATATCTGAAGGAGCAGAACCCTGATATCAAAATCATTGGTGTGGAACCTGCGGCATCTCCTCTGCTGACAAAGGGCGAAGCAGGTCCTCATGGTCTGATGGGCATGGGTGCAAATTTTGTTCCTGCGACGCTGGATAGAGAAATCTATGATGAAGTGATGACAGTGACAGAAGAAGAGGCTTACGAAGCAGGCAGAATGATTGCAAGAAACGAAGGTCTGCTGGTGGGCATTTCCTCCGGCGCGGCTCTGCATGCGGCCCTGGAAGTGGCAAAACGTCCTGAAAATGCAGGTAAGAATATTGTAGTTCTTCTGCCTGATACGGGGGACAGATATCTGTCTACCCCCATGTTTTCCGTATGAGCAGGGAGCAAAGACAGTTCATCCAGTGGGTGGCGGCACTGACCATGCTCATTGACCATATTGGTGCGGTGTTCTTTCCGACAGTTATCGGCTTTCGAGCCATTGGGCGACTTTCCTTCCCTTTGTTTGCCTTTGGCATTGCCCAAGGGGTAAGGTATACCTCTGATTTCAGAAAGTATTTTGCCCGTATCCTGATTGCGGCGGCAGTTTCTCAGCCGATTTATATGAAACTGTTTGGGCTGACCCAATTGAATCCCCTGTTCATGCTGGCATGGGGTGCGGCGGCACTGTATTTCTGGAGAGAAGAGAAAAAAGCCTTGGCAGGTATTCTTCTGTTAGGCGCTTATTTTGCAGAGATGAGTTATGGCTGGTATGGTGTCTGGATGATTTTCTTCTTTGGTTTTTATGGAATGAAAGACAGCCTGTGCTTTTACGGACAGGTCATCATTACTGTATTGTACGGTCTGACCAAAGGGGCATGGGTGCAGATTTTGTCCCTGTTTTCCTTCAGTTTTCTGGATGGAAAATGGCGGATACCATTGCTTTCGAAAAAAATGCCCAGATATTTTTTCTATGCGTTTTATCCCCTGCATCTGTTGGTGCTGTGGGGCATCAAAATAGCGATATAAAAAGAAAAACCGCTTCTTTGGAAGCGGTTTATTTTTTATTCCTGATTTTTTAGCTGGAAAAATGCTTTCAGAATTACGGCGATGATAGGGCCGATGATGAGGCCGATGACACCGATGCACTGGAACCCGAAATACATGGAAAACAGTGTCAGCAAAGGATGGAGACCGATCTGCGTACCAAGGATCTTCGGCTGCAGAATCTGTCGCATTACCTGAATGGAGGCATACAGCACCATATACCCGATGGCAAGGAAGGTATTGCCTGTCACCAGATGGATGATCGCCCCAGGCCAGAGGATGAAACCGCTGCCGAAGAAAGGCAGGGAATCAATGATGGCGATGATGATGCTCAGAAGCAGAGGATAGGGGGATTTCATCACCAGCATGGCGATGATGGTCAGGGTAAAGGTGAAACCCATCAGGATGAACTGGGTTTTGATATAACCCCATACAGAGGCCTTCAGTTCTGTTTTAGTTGTATGAACAGACACACCCAGAAGGGGTTCCAGATGTTTTTCATAAACAGCATGGATGTTTTCTCTGTCCTTGGTGAAGAAATAGGCGGAGATCAGTGCCACAAAGAATGCGATGAAGAAATTGGAAACACCACCGATGGCGCCGCCGTTACCTTTCGGGATCAGGGAAAGCAAAGTGCCTGTGGCATTATCCTGAAATTCCAGAAAAGATGCCTGCAGTGCAGGGGGCAGTTTCTGACAGAAGGTGTCGAACTGTGCCCAGAAATCCTGCATCTTCCCTTGGAAGAAATCCATATAGTAGGGCAGGTTTTCGTAATAAGTCTGTGCTTTGTGCAGGATACTGTTTCCTGACCAGAAGCCCAGCAGTCCCAACAGGGCAAGAAGCAGGAGGATACCTGCCAGAGCACTGATGCCGCGGGGGACTTTATGTTTTTCCAGTCTGTCTGCCAGAGGATTGAACATGAGGCTCATCAGCCAGCCGATGATAAAGGGGATGAAAATGGGTGACAGATATTTGAAAAACAGGAAACAGATCAGGATCGCTGTCAGCAGTATAGCAATATCGTGAATATTTTTTTTGTTTTTTTCATAAATGGACCACATAGGGGGAACCTCCCTTCAAAAAGGAATACATATCTACTTTAACTATAACATGAAATCCTTTTTGGGAAAGATTTTTTTTCTGCTTTTATTCCATTGAAACATTTTACCAGCAAATATCGGAAACCTTCGACCTTTTTGTGGAAGTTGCGGATTGTATCTGTGTTCAGAATGGTGTACAATGTATATAATTAGTGTATACAGTATAGAAAAAACGAGGGATAACCGTGAAGGAAATTCGACTGAAGGCAAGAGCAAAAATCAATCTGACTCTGGATGTAACAGGCAAAAGAGAAGATGGCTATCATCTTCTGGAAACCATCATGCAGACCGTTGCGCTGTATGACGGCATTTATATGAAAAAACTGGATAAGCCTGAAATCAAACTGAAAACGAATCTGCCTTGGCTGCCTGTTGATGAACGCAATCTGGCGTGGAAGGCGGCAAATCTGATGCGTGAAACTTATGGCATCGAAGGCGGTGTTTTCATCGAGATCGATAAACGCATCCCTGTGGCGGCAGGCCTTGCAGGCGGCAGCACCGACTGTGCGGCTGTTCTGGTGGGCATGAACCGACTGTTCGACCTGCATCTGTCTGAAAGAGAACTGGAAGAACTGGCAGGCAGACTGGGTTCTGACATTCCTTACTGCGTGCGCAGAGGCACAGTGCTGTGTGAAGGCGTTGGCGAGATCATGACGAATGTAGCTGATCCTTGTCCCGAATGTCATGTGGTGCTGGCGAAACTGCCCGTGAGTGTTTCTACTGTATCCGTATATAAAGGTCTGAAATGGGATCAGGTGGAAGAACATCCTGATACAGAAGCCATGCTGCAGGCGATGGCGGAAGGTGATGTGGCAAAGATGGGGAAACTCCTTTGCAATGTGCTGGAAACGGTGACCATCGAAATGCATCCCAAAATTGCTGAGATCAAAAAACGACTGATGGAATTAGGCGCGGAAGGCGCTTTGATGAGCGGCAGCGGCCCTACTGTGTTTGCTTTGTTCAAAGACAGAGAAAAGGCGAGAAAAGCGGCGGCTCTGGTAAAGAGAGAATTTGCACTGAAAGATTCTGTGGCGACAAGAACATATCGCGTGCAGAGAGAGTTGAGAGGAGAAAAACGAAATGGCTGATACAAAGTTCAATATCAATACAAACGAATACCTGCCCCTGAGAGATGTTGTATTCAACACTCTGAGAGATGCGATCCTGACAGGCAAACTGGTTCCCGGTGAAAGACTGATGGAAAACCAGCTGGCAGAAAAACTGGGCGTAAGCCGTACACCCGTACGTGAAGCCCTGCGAATGCTGGAACTGGAAAATCTGGTAGAACTGGTTCCCAGAAAAGG
>JAFZDV010000078.1 GCA_017560955.1 Anaerotignum sp. | reverse complement strand
TATGGGGGTATTTGCAGGCATCATTTCGGGCTTTCTGGGTGGTTCTGTTTATAACAGATATTATAATTTCCGCAAACTGCCTGAAACACTGGCATTTTTCAACGGGAAACGGTTTGTACCGCTGGCGGTCATTTTTTATTCAGCAATCGTTTCTCTGGGGTTAGCAGTGGTATGGCCTGTGGTACAGGCCGGGATCAATGCCTTCGGCATCTGGATCGCAGGTTCTGCGGATACCTCTCCTGTATTAGCACCTTTTATCTATGGCACACTGGAGCGCTTGCTGCTGCCCTTTGGTCTGCACCATATGCTGACGATCCCCATGAACTATACTTCCTTCGGGGGGACTTATCTGATTCGTACAGGTGTCAGTGCAGGGACGGAAGTTTTTGGACAGGATCCCCTGTGGCTGGCGTGGATCACTGACCTGATCGGTTTCAGAAATCTGGGAGATATGGCAGCTTATGAAAATCTGCTGCAGTCCGTTACGCCTGCCCGTTTCAAAGTAGGGCAGATGATTGGTTCTTCAGGTCTTCTGATGGGGGTTGCCTATGCCATGTATCGTCGCGTGGATGCAGATAAAAGAAGGGACTATCGTTCCATGTACCTTTCTGCGGCACTGGCGGTCTTTCTGACAGGGGTAACGGAACCGTTGGAATTCATGTTCATGTTCTGTGCAGTGCCCCTGTATGGGGTCTATGCGCTGCTGCAGGGCGTTGCCTTTGCATTGGCAGGTGTTTTTCCTCTGCGCCTGCATTCCTTCGGGAATATTGAATTTCTGACCCGTGTGCCCATGTCCCTGAAGGCAGGTCTGGGGGGAGATATCCTGAATTTCCTGATTGCATGTGTCTTGTTTGCTGTGATCGGTTATTTCGTTTCTTATTTTATGATCGGCAGATTTTCCTACGCAACTCCCGGTCGCATGGGGAATTATACCGATGAAAAAGAGGATAGAGGCGGAGAGGAAAAAACAACAGGCGAAAATACACAGGCAGAACGTATTATCAGCCTTTTGGGCGGAAGGGAGAATATTGTACTGGTGGATGCCTGTATGACCCGTCTGCGTGTGACAGTAAAGGATATGGAGCAGGTAGCGGAATTGCCTGACTGGAAGGCGGAGGGCGCCTTGGGGCTCATCAAAAAGGATAATGGTGTGCAGGCAGTCTATGGCCCGAAAGCCGATGTGCTGAAATCGGATATCAATGATATTTTATAATGGAAAACGTACTTTTTTTCTGAACAGGAAAAAGAGTGCGTTTTTTTGTTTTTGTGATAAAATGATATATGGAAATGTATTGTCCTGAAAGGAAAGAAAAAATGAGTGAACGAAAAACGGTAGAAAACGATACAAAAATCGTTACATATCATAGTGGAAAGCGGAAAGTTTCTCCCATGAGAAAGGCATATATCCTGAAATTCATTGGAAGATGTATGGTGCTGGGGCTCTGTATTTTTCTTGGAATCTTGAAGCCGCAGGAATTTGATATCCTGCAGGATTTTACAGGTAGATTCTCTGTTCTGCATATTCTCTGGTTTGTCTGGATGGCAGATATGCTCCTGCAGATTTTTTATGTGAAAAATCATGTGCCATTGGGGTCTCAGAAATTGTTTCAGCAGAGATATATTCCTGTAAAAAATGGATTTGATGGTCATGCTTTGAGAGGATATATCAGCAGAAGAACAAAATCTGCCTATCAGGTATTTGTGATTTATGCAGTGGGGATAACTGTACTGGGGTTGCTGAAAAAAGCAGGCGTTCTGAATGATGTCTGGATGCTGGTCATCTGCGTATTTTTTTATGTGTGCGATCTGATCTGTGTTCTGATCTGGTGTCCTTTCCGTATTTTTATGAAAACCAGATGTTGTACGGAATGCCGCATCTTCAACTGGGATCACCTGATGATGTTCAGTCCGTTGGTGTTTGTGGACGGCTTTTATGCAAAGAGTTTGCTGGTGATGTCAATAGTGGTTTTCATCCTGTGGGAATACCGCATCATGGCATATCCTGAACGGTTCTGGGAAGGTTCTAACGAGGCATTGAAATGTTCCAGCTGTACAGATAAACTCTGCAGTCAGTACTGCAGTAAAAAGAGATATGAAAATTAAAACGGTATGGAGAGATCCATATCGTTTTTTTGTACGAAAAATTGTGCAAAGAATCTGGAAAAACCTTGATTTTATAGGGGACTTGGCAGTATAATCAATCTAATATGCACTTTTAATATTATCAGTAACATCAAACGAAAGAAGGTTAAAAACCATGAAATTAACAGAACTTTTTGCAAAAGATCAGATCAATCTGTCTTTTGAAGTATTCCCTAACAAAAAACCTGAAAATCTGGAAAGTGTGAAAGCAAAAACTGCAAAAATTGCAGAACTGAAACCTGCTTTCATGTCCGTTACATATGGTGCAGGCGGCGGCACAAGTCAGTTCACACTGGAAATCGCAAAAAATATTCAGGATAACTGCGGTGTTCCCGTTCTGGCACACCTGACAGGTGTATCCTCCACAAAAGAAATCGTAGCACAGAGAATCGAAGAACTGCAGGCAGCAGGCATTCAGAATATCATGGCGCTGCGCGGTGACCTGACACCTGAAATGGAAGGTCAGGACAGAACAAACTGGGCTTACAAATATGCTATCGACCTGATCCGTGAACTGAAAGAAAAAGGCGATTTCTGCATCGGCAGTGGCTGCTATCCCGAAGTACATCCCGAAGCAGCAAATATGCTGGAAGATATCCGCTTCCTGAAAGAAAAAGTAGATGCAGGCTGTGATTTCCTGACAAGCCAGCTGTTCTTCGACAACAGCATTTTCTATGATTATCTGTACAAAGTAAGAGAAGCAGGTATCGCTGTTCCCGTGATTCCCGGTATCATGCCCGTAACAAATGCAAAACAGATGGAACGCTCCATCCAGATGTCCGGTTCTTTCATTCCCAGACATTTCAAAGCGCTGCTGGAAAGATTCGGCAATAACGATGCGGCTATGAAACAGGCAGGTATCGCTTATGCAACAGAACAGATCATTGACCTGTATGCAAACGGCGTAAAAAATGTTCATGTTTACACAATGAACAACCCTGAAGTAGCTGAAAAAATCATGGCAAATGTAAAAGATCTGCTGGGCTGATGATTTACACAGAAGTTTATACAGCACCTGAATGGAACGAAAGAGAATGTCTGCGTTATGCAGGTACAACTCCTCAGGCGGTTTCCGTGGAAGAAAGAAGCCTTTTTGAAGCCTGCTTAAAGGACGCGGAAAGCAAACTGACCTATAAGGTCTGCTGGGGCAGATTTCCTGTCAGAAGAACGGAAAACGG
>JAFZDV010000077.1 GCA_017560955.1 Anaerotignum sp. | reverse complement strand
TGAAAATTTTTCGAGAAAATCCAGTTGTTTTTCTGTTTTGATTTTATTCTTCTGTTTCTTCTGCAGGTTTATCCATTACAAAACCGCATTTTTCATTGGAGCAAACGATTTTAGGGTTCTTTCTGCCCTTTTCTTCCAGAGGACTACCGCAATTAGGGCATTTTTCTCCGGTAGGTTTATTCCAGCTCATGAAGGAACATTCATCGGGATTATTTTCACAGCCGTAGTATACACGACCTTTTTTTGTTTTCTTGATGAGAACTTTGCCGCCGCATTCAGGACAGTTCACACCGGCTTCTTCGAAATAAGGTTTTGCATTCTGACAGTCAGGGAAACCGGGACAAGCCAGGAATTTACCGTATCTGCCATATTTGATAACCATGTTTCTGCCGCATTTTTCGCAGATAACATCACTTTCTTCATCCTTGATTTCGATTTTTTCCAGTTTTTCTGCAGCACTATCTACGCTTTCCTTAAAGTCAGGATAGAAATCACGGAGGATCTGTTTCCATTCTTCCTTACCCATTTCCACATCATCCAGACGATCTTCCATATTGGCTGTAAAATCGATATCAACGATATCAGGGAAATAGCCTTTCATGATCTCATTGACCATTTCACCCAGTTCTGTAGGGAACAGGTTTTTCGCCTCTTTTGTTACATAATGACGTGCCTGAATGGTTGTCGGTGTAGGTGCATATGTGGAAGGTCTGCCAACACCGATTTCTTCCAGTGTTTTGATCAGGGAGGCATCTGTAAATCTTGCAGGAGGCTGTGTGAAATGCTGTTCGGGCAGCAGTTCTTTTGCTTTCAGTTTGTCGCCTTCTGTCAGTTTGGGGATGACTTTTTCGTCTTCTTCCTCCCCTTTATTATAGACTTCCAGGAAACCTGCAAAACGCAGTCTGGAACCGGATGCACGGAAACTATAATCTCCAGACATCAGTTTTACAGACAGAGTATCATACTGTGCAGGACTCATCTGGCTGGCAACAAAACGTTCCCAGATCAGTTTATACAGACGGTACTGGTCTTTAGATAAAGACTCCTTGATGCTGTCAGGTGTTCTGTTTACATCTGTAGGACGGATCGCTTCGTGAGCATCCTGTGTCTTGCCTTTGGATTTATATACCACTCTTTCAGGATTTACAAATTCTTCACCATAACTTGTTTTGATATAATCCACTGCTGCTGCATAGGCTTCATCAGAAATACGGAAGGAGTCTGTACGGATATAGGAAACCAGACCCACTGTGCCTTCCCCTTTGACATTGACACCTTCATACAGCTGCTGAGCGATCATCATAGTTTTCTGTGTCGCCATGTTCAGATGTTTGCTGGCTTCCTGCTGCATAGTACTTGTTGTGAAAGGCGCAACAGGTTTCTTCTGTCTGGAGCCTGTTTTTACTTCTGTTACTGCGAAGTCTTTGCCTTTGATGGCTTTCAGCACTGCATTGGTATCCTCTTCATTGGCAAGTTCCATTTTTTCTTCGCCCTTGCCGTAAAATTTCGCTTCAAAAATCTTACCTGCTTCGTCTGTCAGTTTTGCACCCAGAGTCCAGTATTCTTCAGGAATGAAATCTCTGATTTCTTCTTCTCTGTCACAAACCAGACGCAGGGCTACAGACTGCACACGGCCGCCGCTGAGGCCTTTCTTTACTTTTTTCCAGAGCAGGTCACTGATGGTATAACCCACCACTCTGTCCAGCACACGGCGTGCCTGCTGGGCATCTACCAGATCCATATCGATATCTCTGGCTTCTGTGATAGATTTTTTTACAGCCGTTTTTGTGATTTCATTGAAAGTGATACGGCTGATATTTTTTTCTTCTTCCAGATTGAGCGCGTGAAGCAGATGCCAGCTGATGGCTTCCCCTTCACGGTCCGGGTCAGTTGCGAGATATACTTTGTCAGCTGCCTTCGCATCTTTACGAAGTTTGCTCAGAAGTTCCCCCTTCCCGCGGATGGTAATATATTTGGGTTCAAAGTCATTTTCAAAATCGATACCCAACTGGCTTTTGGGAAGGTCACGGATATGACCCATAGAAGCCTCAATTTTATAGTTACTGCCCAGGAATTTGCCGATTGTAGCAGCCTTTGCAGGAGATTCTACGATCACCAGATATTTTTTACCTGTTTTTTTGGCAGTTGTTTTTTTCGTTGTTGTCTTTTTTGTTGTTTTGGCAGTTGTTTTTTTCTTTTCTGCTGCTGCAGTTGCCATTACTTTCACCTCTGTTTTCAATTCGCTCTGACATAGCCTGCCTGAGGGATCTTGATGATATATCCGGACAGTTCCAGAAGCGATAAGATATATTGTACATCCTGTATATCCTTATGCAGCTTACGGCACAAGGTTTCCGCCGAAATCGGAGTTTCGGTTTCCATCAGGTCATATATTTCTCTTTCTTCCGCAGAAATATTTTCTGCAGTATTGATTTTAAACTTTACCTTTTCCTCTTCTTTATATGCGATTCCCAACGCAATCAGAATATCCTGACCTTCTGTAATAATGGGACATCCCTGTTTGATCAGTTCATTGGTGCCTTTGCTCAGAGCGCTGGTCACATTACCAGGTACAACAAACACATCTCTGCCATAATCCAGCGCAAGATCCGCAGTGATAAGCGTGCCGCTTTTCTTACCTGCTTCCACCACTACGACCATTTCACTCAGGCCGGCAATGATGCGGTTTCTGCTGGGAAAATGACCAGGGATCGCAGGTGTTCCGGGCGGATATTCAGAAATGACTGCACCATTTTCAATGATGCGTGCCATCAGTTCTCTGTTCTCAGGAGGATAGCATACATCAACACCACAGCCAAGGACTGCGATGGTTTTTCCGCCGCCATCCATGATACCTTTATGACCTTCGCTGTCAATACCGCGAGCCATGCCGCTGACTACGACTACATTGGTCTTACCCAGATCCTTTGCAATTTCATAAGCAACCGTTGCACCATAACGGGAGCATTTTCTTGCCCCGATGATGGCAACAGTATCAATATCGTCATCAGGCAGTTCCCCTCTGATATAAATACCAAGAGGCGGATCAGTTATTTCTCTTAAAAGACGAGGATAACGGGGATGCCAGAAAGAATAAAACTCTATCTCCTTTTCTTCCAGTTCGATCAACCAGTCATTCAGACTGTCATCGTCCTTGGAAGAAATCAGGACTTCTGCAAGTTTTTCATTCCGTCCGCAGGCTGCTCTGATCTCCGCAGGTTCTGCAAACCAGATGGCTTCTGCGCTGCCAAAGTGTTCCAACAGATAGTTTGCTTTTTTGAAACCAATACCTTCAATACGGCTCAGCCACAGCAAATACATTTCATCCATGCGAACACTCCTTCCCCTTTTTCATCATTGTTCTTTACTATAAAACGAATTTTCTTAAAATTCAATACTTATTTTTTTAAATTTTGAAAAATCCCTTCTATATATAATTGCATTTTCTCAGCAATTTTCTTTCCATTGCACTTTCCTGCCAGAATTGTTATGATAATGAAAAACGAAGAAAAGAGGCGTTTTTCATGCTTTCTATTATAAAATCTGCTGCCCTGATGGGTATCGACAGTTATCCTGTAGATGTAGAGGTAGACCTTAGTAATGGCCTGCCTGCTTTTGATATTGTTGGTCTTCCTGATTCTGCTGTTAAGGAATCCCGCGAACGCGTTCGTACTGCTATTCGCAATTCCGGTTTTTCCTTTCCTGTGAAACGAATCACAGTCAATCTCGCACCTGCAGATACCAAAAAAGAAGGTGCTTCTTTTGATCTTCCCATTGCATTGGGTATCCTTGCGGCTTCCAATCTTTTTTCTGCAGCAACCTTACGAGATGCCATCATAACAGGGGAACTTTCTCTGGATGGTTCTGTACGTCCTGTCAATGGTGTTCTGCCTATGATGTACGACGCATTTCGCAGAGGTGTTACAAAATGCTTTGTACCTGCGGAAAATGCTGAAGAGGCTGCCCTTGTAGAAGGTATGACTGTATACCCTGTTCATTCCATCACAGAGATCATTGACCACCTTTCATCTGTCAAAGAAATCCTGCCTTTTGAAAAGGATAAATCCAAGACTTTCTCCCAAAATGAAAATGCTTTCGATGACCTCGATTTTTGCCATGTGAAAGGTCAGGAAAACGCTAAACGCGCCATGGAAATTGCGGCAGCAGGCGGCCACAATATCCTACTTATTGGCCCTCCCGGCAGTGGCAAAACCATGCTGGCAAAACGACTTCCTACGATTCTGCCTGATCTGAGTTTTGAGGAAAGTATTGAAATCACTAAAATCTACAGTGTGGCAGGTCTGCTGAAAGAAAAGAACTCACTTGTAAAAACGAGACCATTTCGTTCTCCTCACCACACCATTTCCGCTTCTGCACTGACCGGTGGCGGAAGAATTCCAAAGCCCGGTGAAATATCTCTGGCTCATCACGGTGTATTATTTCTGGACGAATTGCCTGAATTCCAGAGAAATGCCCTTGAAGTCATGCGACAGCCTCTGGAGGACGGCAAAGTAACGATTGCCCGTGTCAACGGCACATTGACCTTCCCCTCTGACTTCATGCTGACTGCGGCTATGAACCCTTGTCCCTGCGGCTATCTGGGTAACAGTGAAAAATGTCATTGCTCCGCCAATGAAATCATGAAATATCACAGAAAAATCAGCGGCCCTCTTCTGGACAGGATCGATCTGATGATCGAAATGCCACCTGTCGCATATGAAGATCTGGATAATTCAACACCTGCAGAATCCTCTGCTGCAATTAAGGAAAGAGTCGTAAAAGCCCATAAAATTCAGCTGGAGCGTTTCAAAAACGAAGGCATTTACGTCAATGCCCAGATGAATGCGGCTCAGATCGAAAAATACTGTACACTTCTTCCCAGAGATAGAGAGGTACTGCGCTCCGCTTTTAACCGTATGGAACTGA
>JAFZDV010000076.1 GCA_017560955.1 Anaerotignum sp. | reverse complement strand
GCGATGGTGTTTCTCGCCTGTTTCAGCATCCTTCTCTTCCTTTCGTCTTTCTTTAGGAATACTCTACACGAAAAAATGCCAAATGACAAGTTACACCCGTTTCTTCCAGAAACGCGCCGCCAGCACAGTCATATCATCCTGATGTACTTCTGCCCTCTCCCGTTCTTTTTTCGCCTCCTGCAGGATATATTCCGCCGCATCTTCCGGATTTGCCACGGGAAATGCCAGCAGTTTTCCCTTCAGCCACGCCGCTGTCTGCTCCTCACCGCCCAGAGCGTCGGTGATGCCATCCGTCACCATAAAGAGCATATCTCCATCCTTCAGGAGCATTTCATTCTGCTCCGGAACGACCTGTTTCAGGATGCCTGCAGGCAGTGCTGCCGACCGCAGCGAAATCACACGGCCATTCCGCCACAGATAAGAAGCTGCTGCCCCCAGTTTTATAAATACCGCATGACCATTGTATAGATCAATCTCACAGATATCCAAAGTAGCATAAGTTTCCTCTCCCCTTCTCAGCAGTAACGCCGAATTGATCATTCTTACAGACAGTTCCCTGTCAAAGCCCGCCTCTGTAAACTGCTCCAGCAGTTCAATGGCAGTATGGCTTTCCTTTGCCGCGGCTGCCCCTGTGCCCATACCATCGGACAATGCCAGAAGGGTACGGCCTTTTTCCGTTTCCAGAAAAGCCGCCGCGTCCCCCGTCGGCCCTTTTTCCGACGCAGGGAAAAAAGCCGTTGCCCCATGCACTGCGAAAACAGGTTTCTCCCGAAAAGATAAGGTACAGGTACGACCTTCTCCATCGACGGCACAGGTTCCTTCCTCCAACAAAGCCATAGGGCAGTCCATCACTTTCTCCACCAGTTGCAGTATCTTACTCCGACAAACACCTTTTCCGCCGCAGGTCGGCACCGTGAGCCGCACCAGCCTTTGTCCATCTTCCTCTGCCGCCACTACTTTCTGAGGATGGATGCCCTGTTTTTTCAGGGCGGTACGCAATGCATCTTCTGCCCCCTCCAGAAAAATACAGTCAACAGCCATCTGCCCCGAAAGCATCTGCATGATGTCCCCCACTGCCGCCATCTGCTGACCTACCAGCTCCCGACATTCCAGCAGACGGTCATCCCAGAGACGATCTCTGCGGTGCAATTCAAAAACGCCATTGACCATTTCCGCAAAGCCATCGGCACGGGGGCAGGTTTCCTGAAAATACCGAGGCAGGTCGTTCTTCTGCACCCTCCCTTTTTCCTCGCAAAGGGATAGGGCAGAAAATGTCATGCTATACGTACGATAGAGTTCTTCCTCCCAGCAGTAGTGGGCCAGTCCGCACCCCTGACACACCTTCCCTGCAATGGTATCCACCATGCGATTCCGCTCGCCCTTTTCTATCTGCGTTTCCTGTCGGCGAAAAGTTTTTCCTAAGGCATGAAAGGCCGCACTGCAGTCTAACAACTTCGCCTCCGTCATCTCCTGCAGGCGGTCATAGCGATCAGCAGGATTTTCTGTTACCCTCGCGCCATTCAGTTTTTCCAGCACTCTTTTCGGCAACAGACAAAACAGCAATGCCCCCACTGCCAGACCGCCTAGCCAGTAGGGATGCAGTTTTTCCATTTCTATGTAAAACAGGAAGATGCATGGCGAAAGCACCATAGCCAGTGCCGATGCCAGACGACCAAATTCCCGAACACTGCCTGCAAAAAGTCCCCCTAAGGACAACGCAATGAACAAAGGCATATCGATGCCGCCGCAGACAAACAGCAGAAACCCCAGAAAGACCCCTGCCGCCGCACCGCCGCCAATGCCCTCCTGCCTTGCCGCAAGGAGCAGACAGAAGGATGCCGCCATGGGCAAAAAGGCACTCTGTATCCCCTCCTGCTCCAGAGATGCCATCCCTGCCAGTACACCTCCTGCCAGAAGAACAAAAGAAATGGTTTCCTCTCGGGTCAGGATAAAATGTTCCCGTTCCAGCAGCGTGGAAATCCCCTTCTGCAGCAGATAACTAATGACCAAGGTCAGGCTGCATTCCATGGCGGCTACAGCAAAATAAAACCCCAATCCCTGTTTGCTGATGGCATAAAAGATCCCTGCCAGTGCCGATGCAAACGCACCAAGAAAGGCCTTTTTTCCATATTCTTCTCGGCCGACAAAACGGCCCAAAGTCAGCTGAATGGCTAAAGCCGCCGCCATGCCTGCCCCTGCCTTCAGGGGGACATGGGCAAAGGCCCCCAATCCCACTGCCAGCCACACAGGCCAGAAGAGCCAGCCTTCCCCCAGAAAGGCAGACAGATAGCCCAGTCCCATGGGATGCAGGATCTGCAGTACCTCCGCCCTGCCCCAGAAAACACCTGCCAGACAGAAACAGCCCGTCTGCCCCAATGTTTTCCATGGGAATGGCTTTTTCGGCTCTTTTCTGGGACGAACGGCTTTACCCAAAGCAGGCAGTTCCTCTGTATATGTCAATGTAAGTTCTGTTTTTTCCATAGCGTTCCCTCCATATGCCCCATTCTAGTAAAACAGAACTGTTTTTTCTGTCGAAACGGGACAAACAGAAGGAAAAACTTTTCGACAGGACTTGCAAAGACAGGTTTTATCAGTATAAGATTGATGCATACAAACGGGTGAGCACACCCCTTTGCATTTTCATCTCAAAGGAGGACTTTTTATGTGGCAGATGGCATGGCCTATTCTGGTCGTAATCGGAGCAAACATTATTTATCATATCAGCGCAAAATCCACCCCTGACGGCATCGATCTTTTTGCATCGCTGACACTGACCTATATCATTGCAGGCATCGTTTCCCTGGCTATGTTTTTCCTCACCAGCGAAAACAAAAACATCCTGCAGGAAATGAGCAAGGCAAACTGGGCAACTTATGTCCTGTCTGCAACCATTGTATTTCTGGAATTCGGTTATCTGATGGTTTACCGCGTGGGATGGCCCGTCAGCATTGCCTCTCTGGTGTCCAATCTGGCAGTTGCCTGCGTATTGTTGTTTGTAGGGCTTCTGTTCTATAAAGAAGCCATTTCCCTCAGACAGCTCCTTGGTATTTTTGTCTGTTTTGCAGGATTGTTCCTGATCAACAAATAACCAAAAACATCTGTCCTTTTCTGGTTGACATATTATTTTTATATTGTTATACTTGGGGAAAATTTGACTCTAAGGAGGAATGATGAATGAAAAAATGGATTTCCCTTTTCACTGCGGCGCTGATGACAATCGGCATGTCCGTTCCTGCCCTTGCTGGTGATATCAATGTGACTGTTGATGGTACTCTTGTTCCATGGACAGATGCCAGACCTTTTATCGATGAAAACAGCCGTACGCTGGTGCCCCTGCGCCCCATTGCCAATGCACTGGGTCTGGAAGTGGCATGGAATGACGATACAAACACCGCCTCTTTCACGGACAGCGAAACAACCGTAGAATTTGTAGTT
>JAFZDV010000075.1 GCA_017560955.1 Anaerotignum sp. | reverse complement strand
TTTTACGGCTTTCATATCCATGGTAGCCTTTCTGTCCAGAGGAATTACACGTACTTCATTCAGCAGATAAGCCAGGATTTTATTGTCGAACAGTTCTTTTTTACCAAGGTAACGGGGCAGTCTGTCCAGATAGATGCATGCCGCAAAGGGGTCATAGTTGCTGTAGTGATTGGGACAGATGATGGCATTGCCTTCCTTAGGCACATTTTCTTTGCCTTTTACTTCTACTTTGAACATGATCGTAAACCAGATTCGCATGATACCGATCAGTAAATTTGCTACAAAAGATTCATTTTTCATTTTACTTACACCCTTTCATGAACGATATCCAGAATTGCCTGTTCCACTTCTTCCACTGTCATGCTTGTGGAATCCAGACTGATTGCATCGTCGGCTTTTTTCAGAGGACTGTGTTCTCTGTTCATATCGTTATAATCTCTCTGAATAATCATTTTTTTAATTTCTTCAAAATCAGCAGTTTCGCCTTTAGCTTCCAGTTCACCCACACGGCGTCTTGCTCTTTCCTCCACGCCTGCATCCAGATAAACCTTCACTTCCGCATCAGGCAGAACAACAGTACCGATATCTCTGCCGTCCATGATGACAGAATTCACTTTCGCCATTTCCTGCTGCAGTTCCACCATGCGTTCTCTTACCTTAGGGTAAGCCGCAACGGCAGATGCACCTTTGCCGATTTCCG
Source organism: Anaerotignum sp. (assembly GCA_017560955.1). GTDB lineage: Bacteria > Bacillota > Clostridia > Lachnospirales > Anaerotignaceae > Anaerotignum_A. Next base: position 5,348 of record JAFZDV010000075.1, on the reverse strand, counting down.
CAGAACGAACTTCTGTTGTTACATCCACATCGTTCAGGAAAATTTTCTGACCACCTTCTTCGGGAACGATTTTCATTTCCAGAGAATCCAGAGCTGCAGCCACTTCTGCTTCCTGTTCCCACGCGATACCTTTCTGTCTGCAATGCAGGGCAACTGTACGGTACATCGCACCTGTATCTACATAAATAATGCCCAATTTTCTGGCTACTGCTTTCGCAACAGTACTTTTACCGCTGCCTGCAGGGCCATCCACTGCAATGGCAAATCTTTTCATACTCATTTCCTCCTTATTCCTGACAAACGAATTCCCCTGCTGTATAGCCTGTGGAGAATGCAATCTGCAGATTGAAACCGCCTGTGTAGGCGTCTACGTCCAGAACTTCGCCTGCAAAATGCAGGTTTTTCACCAGTTTGCTTTCCATTGTGGAAGGATCGATCTCATCTGTTTCGATACCGCCGCAGGTAACAACTGCTTCATTATAACCTGTTACACCTGTGATAGTCAGAGGCAGTGCCTTTATGAGATTCAGCAGACGTTTTCTTTCTTCTTTTGTGATGCTGTTTACCTTCTTACGAGGGTCAATCTCTGCCAGTTCCACAATCACAGGGATCAGTTTCTGAGGCAGCAGTTCATCCAGTGCATTGATGAAATCTTTGTTTGCAAATTTTTCAAAATCACGCAGCAGTCTGGCATCCAGTTTCTTTTCATCCATGGCAGGTTTCAGGTCGATATACAGTTTATAACCTTCTTCAATGGTCAGAATGATATGTCTGCTGGCACTCAGGATAACAGGACCGGAAACGCCAAAGTGTGTGAACAGCATTTCGCCAAAGTCTGTGTAAACTTTTTTGCCTTTATTGTTTTTGATTGTAATTTCAATGTTTTTCAGGCTCAGACCCATCAGTTCATGGCACCAGTTTTCCGCTGTTTTCAGAGGTACCAGAGAAGGATACAGTTTTGTCACATGGTGACCTGCCGCTTTTGCGAAACGATAGCCGTCACCTGTGGAGCCTGTCCCGGGATAGGAAAGACCACCTGTGCAGACGATGACACCATCAGCCGGTTCTTCCTTACCATTCTTCAGACGGATACCTGCGGCTTTGCCGTCTTCGATCAGAATGCTGTCCACAGGGCTTTCCAGATGGAGTTTTACTTTATTCTGCTTCACATATTTTTCCAGAGCCAGAACAACATCCAGAGAACGGTCGGAAACAGGGAATACCCTTTTGCCGCGTTCTACCTTCAGCTCCAAACCGAGTTTTCTGAAAAATTCCTGTGTGCCAAAGCTATCCAGCTGATAGAAAGAACTGTACATAAAATAAGGATTGCCGGGGATATTATCCAGCAGACCTTCCACATCACTGTCGTTGGTCACATTGCAGCGGCCCTTTCCTGTGATCAGGATCTTCTTACCGATTCTGTTGTTTTTTTCGTATAAATGTACTTCGTGGCCTTTTTCCGCCGCACGGCCAGCTGCCATCAGCCCTGCCGCACCAGCGCCCACTACGATTACTTTTTTCTTCATAATATTTTTCCTTTCATTGAAACCTGTCTGCTCCGCTGCAATGCAGCTCTCGCATCCAGCCCCATTCGTAACTCCAAGCTATGCTCTACGTTACTCATGATTGACATTCGCCAAATACCCGAATTTTCTTGCCAGCATGAAAATTCGGCTGCTTGACTCATTGTTTCAGCACTTCTGCCATTTCCAGATGGGCTTTATCATTGAGTGTCATCAGCAGTTTTCTGCCGTCAGACATCACATCCAGCATAGTGATGGATGTATTTGTCATCCATGTTTTGCGATAGAAGGCATCACCCATTTCCAGAAGACCTACCAGCATGACACGCAGCAGACCACCATGAGAAATGATGGCAACATTCTGACCTTTATGTCTTTCCGCAAGGATGTTGAACCCTTCGATGGCACGATCCATAGCATTCTGGAAAGAACCTTCCCCGGGTACGGGATGGTCGAAAGGATCTTTGAAGAAATCTGTATAGGCACTGCCGTATTTTTCAGACAGTTCTTCGATGGTATGGCCTTCCCATTCACCGAAATTGATTTCTCTGAAATGTTCATCCTTGATAGGTGTCAGTCCATGGGATGCGGCTACAGGTTCTGCTGTTGCCACTGCCCTGTCCAGAGGAGATACATACACCACATCCAGAGGCAGATATTTGAATCGTTCCCCCAGAAGGCGTGCCTGCTCCAACCCTTCCTCATTCAGCTGAATATTTGTGCAGCCCTGATAACGGCCTGCTTTGTTCCAATCCGTTTCACCGTGACGGATCAGATAAAACCTTGTTCTTTTATTTTCCATGAGGCTTTCCCTCCTTCAAATCAATATTTTCCTAACTATAGATTATAACATAAAATATAGCAAAAGAAAAATCTTCTTTCTGCATATATTAAGAGTTTCTTACGATTCAAGTCCATTCATTGTAAAAGGAACTCCTCCATGCTATATTGAAGAAAAAGGAGGGTTGTCTATGTTAGATGATATTTTTGAACTGATCATATTGCTTTTTGGTGACATCCTCGACTTCTTCCGCATCGGATGGAAAGAGAAAAAGAAGAAAAAGAAACGCCAGAAAAAAGCAGGTAAAAACGATACACGATAGACTTTGTAAAGGAGTAAAGCCATGAGTTCCCTTTTCTTTCTCGCATCAGACATACCTTTCAAAAAATTGCTCAATCCCCACGAAAAAGTCATTTCTATAAACGAAGCCCTCACTTTAGGCGTAGAAATTCCAGATTATGCATTAAACATGGATTTGGACAGGGATAAACCGATCCTGCTGTATATGGACAGAGAAATCAAATACCATCCAGATACAAATAAAATCGAAGACGGCAATTTCGATGATGATTTTTCTATTCGCCCCTTTTCTCCTGAAAATGTTTTTGGTATCCATACAGAAAAACCCTATTGCGCTAAACTGGAATGGCACAGATACACAGAAGGCAGAGCGGAAAATATCATCGCATACATCAGAGAACACCTGCAAAATGCAAACGAACTGGAACTCTGGCATATATGGCTGGATGATGCCGAAACACCTGTATTCAAAAGAAAATCTTATCGCCTTTCCGAATTAACCACGACAGTTCTAAAAGAACTGGAAGGAGTACCCTTAACAACAGATCCACTGGTACATTATTGCTATACAATCAAACAAAAATGATCCCATCCAGACAGGAGGTCTTTTTTTGAAAAACAAACTCTTAAATTTTGAAGAATATTTTGAAGAACTGGAAAAAGCCTGTGATGTTTCCAATGAAAATGAAAGGAATATCCAACTCGCTCTGTTACGAAACATTCAGGATGCTGTACTGGAATGGGAAACTCATATGCAGGAATATGACTATAAACAATTCTGCAAGGAACTGGTAGAAAGGGGTATCCGCTTCACTCCCGTCAATGACCGCACCACCAAAGCCAAATGGACAAAACTCTTTGCCTCCTACATTCCAAAGGAAAAGCGAAAAGAAGTGTATTTCGAACAATACAAATGGCATCTGTTCAGTTTTGAACTTCTAAAGGCTCTTTCTGATGATGCAGCCAGAGCCGCTTTTGATGCTGAACCAAAAGACTCCCTTTATCTTTTCTGGCAGCATACGGATCAGGCCTATCTGGTAGAAAATGCACACCTCTTCAAAGCGGAAGATTTCGACCATACCTTTATCCCCTTTTCAGACTTCTATCTTTTCAGTCCCGAAGGAAAATGGACTTATATCCACACTCATGAAAGCATGTGCGGCCCTTATTTTTATAAACTCCCATAAAAAATCAGACCTCTGTTTTCACAGAGGTCTTTCTTTTTACAGTTTTTTCAGATATTTTACTTCTTTTTCTGTCAGGTGACGATATTTGCCCTTTGCCAGATCGCCCAGTTTCAGGTCGCCTGTGGCAACTCTTTGCAGCTGCATAACAGGATGCTTGATGGCTTCACACATTTTTCTTACCTGTCTGTTTCTGCCTTCATGGATAATGATTTCAGCCACGCAATAACGTCCATCTTTATCCTTTTCGATGATCTGGATCTTCGCAGGTTTTGTTTTCACACCATCGATAGTAACACCTCTACGGAACTTCTGCAGTGCACCTTCATCGGGAATACCATGCAGTTTTGCAATATATGTCTTATCCACATCATGCTTGGGGTGTGTCAGTTTATAAGTCAGATCGCCGTCATTTGTCAACAGCAGCAGACCGGATGTATCATAATCCAGACGGCCTACAGGGAAAATACGGGCATTCACGCCTTTTACCAGATCGACAACGGCAGGTCTGCCGAACTGTTCCTTGGCTGTTGTTACATAACCAACGGGTTTATTCAGCATGACATAAACCATTTTTGTTTCCTTGGTGTCGATTTTTTTATCCAGATAAGTCACTTCATCTTTTTTAGGGTCAATTTTGCAGCCCATTTCTGTGACAACTTCGCCATTTACCTTTACTTTACCCTGTGCGATCAGTTCTTCCGCTTTTCTGCGGGAGGCAACCCCTGCATCCGCCAGATATTTCTGCAGTCTTACTTCCATATATATCTCCAATCTTTCATAAATCAAAATTTCGTCAGTTATTGCAAATAGTATACATGAGCATGGTCGGAAAGTCAAAACTTTCTCCAGCACAGCCAGTTTTCGGCCAATTTGTGCATCCATTCTGACAGAGCGAAGGGGCGCGCCTCCTCCTGCGCCAGCAAGTCGATTTCCGCCAGCTTTTCTTCTCCCAGAAAAAGAACTGCTGTCCCCAGTTTCTGTCCTTTTTCCACAGGTGCCTTGATTTCCTGCGGCAGTTTCGCTTCTATTTGCAAGTTTTCTTTTTCTTCCTCCGAAAACAATGCCGTATATCCTTCCGCCAGAACGGTTTCCACTCTTTCCATCGGTGAATTTAAAATCTTCACTTCCCCGAAAATGTCCTCTTTTTTCAGAACTTCAGAAGGTTTAAAATTTGCAAAACCATACTCCATCAGCGCCTTTGTGTCCGTCCATTTTTTCTGTTTTCCTGCATCTCCCCAGCCGCTGCCAAGCACTGCTGAAATCAGCAGCACATCATCCCGTTCCGCCGCACCAACAAAACAATGGCCTGCTTTATTGGTATACCCCGTTTTCACACCAATTGCCCCATCATATTCTCTCAGAAATCTGTCTGTATTGGTCACATGACAGATATGCTTTCCAGATACATCTTCTATCGTTATTTCAGGCTGAGCAATGATTTCCCGAAAATTCTCATTCTGCAGGGCATAGGCTGTGATCAAGGCCATATCATAAGCGGTGGAATGATGTTCCGCATCCGTAAGATGGCTGTCCAGACCATTAGGAGAACCAAAAATA
>JAFZDV010000007.1 GCA_017560955.1 Anaerotignum sp. | reverse complement strand
CATCCGTCTGGGTTACGGCATGAGCTCCAATCAGGCATTCCTGGATCGCTTCAAAACAAATTCCGATCCCTGGAGTGTAAACTCTCTGGCAGACTTTATCGGTCAGCATATCTTTACAGATTTCGCATTCCACAAAGCAACCCAGAAACTGATTTCCGAGGAAAGAAAAAAAGCCTTTGATGAACTGGCTACATGGAAAAATATCAAGGCCTTCCCTTCCGAAGCAAACTTCATCCTGCTGAAACTGACAACAGACAAGGTAACTGCAGGTGACCTGTTTGAAAAATGCATCATGAAGAAAATGCTCATCCGTGATGCATCTTCCTTCACTTTCCTGGATGAAACTTTCCTGCGTTTCTGCATCCTTTCTCCCGAAAACAACGCAGCCCTCTTAAAAGAACTGAAATCTATCATTGAGGAATAAACTGCTATCGTAAAGAATCAGAAACTGCACATATTATCTCAGAACGACTCTCCTTCTGAGGTGATGTTATGAATCAGCCAATCAGCCGCAAAGACCTTTGCGGCTATTTATCTCTTTTGCGAAAAGAACTGGCGGAACGGGAACTTTTCCCCGCCCCCAATGTGATATTCCTGAACAGCCGCGCCCTGTATCATCATCTGGCAAAACAACCCTGCGGCGATGATACCATCGGCGGCATCCTGCAGAAAATCGAAACCTGCATCCCTCTGGCAGTCACAGAGGAAAGTTTTTCCCTTTTCCTTTCTGCCTGTCGGGAACCAAAAACCGAACGCACCAGAACCTTTCTGGAAAGCAGTAAGGCCGATTTCCTTCTGATGGTACATCAGACGGCAAAGGATGACATGCAATGGGCTGCTCTGACTGCTCTCTGCGAAAAATTACGACAAAGAAATATACAAATTTAGAAGGTGTTTTTCTTGGACAACAAACCTTACAGAAGTTTAAATGAATATTATCGTGAGATTTTCGGCAGAAAGACTGCAAAAATCTCTCTGGACGGCGGTTTCACCTGTCCCAACCGCGACGGCACCTGCGGAGAAAGGGGCTGCCTGTTCTGTAGCGCAGGCGGCAGCGGTGACTTTGCGGAAAATGCTGCCCTTTCCATCACCGAACAGGTAGAAAACGGGAAAGCCCAGACCTCCGACAAATGGAAAGACCCTGCCTATGTGGCCTATTTTCAGGCCTTTACAAACACCTACGCCCCTGTGGAGGAACTACGCCGCAAATATGAGGAGGCCCTTTCCTGCGAAGGCGTGGAAGGCATCTCCATTGCCACCAGAAGCGATTGCCTGCCTGAAGATGTGCTGGAACTGCTTTCCGAACTGAATCAGAAAACCAGACTCTGGGTGGAACTGGGGCTGCAGACTTCCGACGAAGATTCTGCCAGATTCATCCGCCGCGGCTATCCCCTCAGTGTTTTTGAAAAAGCAGTTCATGATCTGGCCGAAAGGGATATCCCCGTCATCGTCCATGTGATCCTCGGTCTGCCCAATGAAACAAGGGAAACTGTCCTGAATACCATAGACTGCATCAACCGCCTGCCTGTGCAAGGCATCAAACTGCAGCTGCTCCATGTTCTTTCTGACAGCGACCTTGCAGAAATTTACGAAAATGGCGGCTATACCCCTCTCACAAAAGAGGAATACATATCCCTCGTAGGGGACTGCATCGCCCATCTCAGAGAAGATATCGTCATCCATCGACTGACAGGTGACGGCGACAAAAACACTCTGCTGGCCCCTTTGTGGAGCCTGAGAAAAAGAGATGTCCTCAATTCTCTGCATAAATATCTGAAAGATAACAATATCCGACAGGGTATGTCTGTGAAAAATTGATAATGGAAATCTTCAGAAAATGTGATATGATAGATTGTGCAAAATGATTCGAAAGGAGGCTATGTCCATGCAGTATTCCACAAAAAAACTGGCTGAAAACAAACTGATCATCCTGCATCTGCTGCAGAAAATGGGCATTTCCCTTTCTAACAGCGAGATCTGTCAGTTCCTGCTGGAAAAAAATTATATGGATTATTTCTCCATTCAGCAGTATCTTTCCGAACTGGAAATGGCAGGCTGGCTGGAAAAAACACAGGAACAGAACCATACTCGTTACACACTGACCGATGACGGCGAAGAAGTCATGAATTACTTCATCAGCCGCATTTCTGAAGAAGTGAAAAACGAGATCAATACTTATGTAAGGGAAAACAGCAAGCGTATCCGCGCGGAATATGCGGTAACTGCCCACTATTTCCCCGAACTGAACGGCGATTTTCTGGTAAAATGCGGTCTGTGCGATGATTCCGGCGTAACGATGATGGAAGTCAGCGTTTCCGTCGTTTCCAAAAATCAGGCGCAGAATATCTGCCGCAACTGGAAGAAAAATGTAAATCAGTATTACAGAGAATTCCTCTCTGCACTGGCTGCGGAAGATAAAGACGCCCCTGCAGAAGAAGAATGATTACATAAAAAATGACCCCTTCTCAATCAAGAGAAGGGGTTTTCTTATTTTGTATGCAGTTTACAGATGCCCTGTGTCATACTTCCCATAGGGCAGAAGGTACACCATGTACGAGGTTTATACAGCACCATCACCACCAGACCAATGAGGGTGGAAGTCAGCATCATGCTGTAAAAACCAAAGGCATACTGAGCTACCCAATCCGCCGCTGTGCCCGCTGTATAAGCCCAGTCCCAGGGCACACGGAAAGTCCAGAGCAGTTTCAGAGTTTCACTCAGGTCTTTTGCTCCTGCAGCCACCAGCCATGTCTGAAAAAGCATCACACCGAACATGGTCAGGAAAAACACCAGAAAACCGTAACGGAACCATTTTCTGGTCAGAAATCTCGGTGTAGGTTTGTTTCTGGAAAGTTTGCAGGAAATGCCCAGTTTTGTAAATAACTGACCTCTGCCGCAGAAATTGTTGCAGAAGGCCTTGTTGCCGCCGAAAATCGCCAATAACATAGGCACCATGAAGTCGATCATTCCCAGCCATGCAAACAGGATATTGAAATAGCCTAAAACAAAATAGGCCATTGTCCAGACCCAGAGATAGTCATACCATTTTTTTGTTTTCATACCTCCGCCTCCTTTATTTCAATACAGCCTGCAGGGCAGGTTTTCATACAAAGGCCGCAGCCGACACATCTATCTTTAT
>JAFZDV010000074.1 GCA_017560955.1 Anaerotignum sp. | reverse complement strand
TGCCGCCACACGAACGCGAACATGGGAGAACAGTTTATATGCCACAGCCGCTGCCGCACTGGCCGCCCCCATCCCCAGCAGGAACAGGAATTCATTGGATGTAGCAATATACAGCATGACCATATAAGTCATGAAGAAAATCAATGCACTGCCAAGGTCTTTCTGTAATACCAGCAGGAAAACCAAACCTGCACTCAACGCAGCCGTTGTCAGAAACTGTTTCCACTCTACCCTTTTGCGGAATACGCTGGCAAGATAGAAAATAAACAGGAATTTTGCAATTTCAGAAGGCTGAAATGTGATATCCAGAGGGCCAATCCCAAAGGAAAGCCAGTTGGTAGAGCCGCCTTTTGCAATACCAAACAGTCTGGTACAAAGAAGCAGACCGTAACAGGCAATAATATATGCCCATTCAAAGACTTCAAAACGAGGGATCAGCCTGAAAAATGTCGGCAGGAAGGACATCCCCGCCAGACCGATCGCCATCCAGATCAGCTGACGATACGCCAGATAAGGCTCCACGCGCATCAGCATGATCAGACTCAGATCCATCAGAAAAAGCATCCCCGTCCAGATCAACGGACATCCTTCGTAGAAAAATCTGTCCAGCAGCTTGACTGCAAACAATATGAAGATAAGAGAAACCGCCGCAAATATCAGTGTTCTGATATCATACATATAAGTTTCCCGATTATATGAAAGAATCAGAAATGCTGTGATATGCATCAGTACCACCAGACGACGCTGGATAGATACCGCCGTATAAGGGCTTCCAAGATAACCGCCCTGTTCATAAGCAACGTAAACAACGCCCTGCCACAAAAACAGGACGATGTATACGATAAATGCATATCGGCTCAGCATAATGATCAGATCAAGCATTCAAATCACTCCACTCCGCGGAAGAAATGGCCTTTTGTATTGCCTTTTTCACTCATTTCACCCAAAAGATTACGTGTTGCAGGGCTGATGCGTTCCACATCTGCAGTCATTTCACCGTAAGCTTTTGCAATTTTTTCTGTTCTGCCGGGACCTTCTTTTGTGAAGTCCAGACGAACATAACCAGTTGTACTTTCCAGTACTTCATCATAGAACTTCAGAGTAAACATAGGTTTACCGTTCAGAATCGTACATACACAGCGTTCACAGTCCACCATCAGAGGGAACTTCACGCCTTTTCTGTCACGCAGGAAGTACAGGTCTTCATTATTTCTTTCAGAACAGTATTTATGACCGTCTTTGCCGCCTGCATAGTTACCGATGGGACACTGCTGTGTTTTCATCAGAGGCAGATAGCCGTAAACCACCATTTCACAATCTTTGTCGCCCATCTGGTTGATTTCCTGCAGATTTGCTTCTACAGACAGGCAGACATTATCTGCCCCCTGCTCTTTCCAGTATTCTACAGTCTGTCTGTTCATGGCATTCAGGTTATAGTCCACAACGATTTTCTTACCGCTGCCTTTCACCTGATCAAACTGACCTGCAGAACGAACCAGGAAACCATCAATACCGCTGTTCATCAGCATATCGATCATAGGCTGTTCTTTTTCTGCGTTCCATTCTCTTGCCACTCTGGGCAGAGCAATATACAGACTCACGCCTGCTCTCTGGCATCTTTCGATAATTTTATCCAGATTCTTTTCCAGTTCTGCAGAGCATTCGTAATATACTCTCACGATACCTTTTGCATTCAGCACTGCATCCAGTTGACCAAGGTTCATCACCAGTGCTGTCAGTTTTTTACGCAGCTGGAAAGGTTTCTTTTCAGGTTTTGTATAAACGCCATCGGATTTTGCTTTGCGTTTGGATTTCTTGATAATCGCTGCTTCCAACTGTTCACAAGCTTCACGACGAACACGATTCACTTCGCTGACACTTACGAAAATATACTGGTCGATATCTGTTTGCAGATCTGCCAGTACGAAAGGTGTTGCCCCCATTTTGTTTACCAGTTCACGCAGTTTCATGGGCAGCATAGGAGAAGAACCTGCAGGTTCAACGATCGCACCGCTGACAAAAACGCTGTTGCCGCCGTTATCCCACAGCTGCAGGGAAATGGGTTCGCCTTCTTTTACGCGCAGCATACCGTTGATGGGCATTTTGCGTGTATCTCTTTCGTAGGATTTTTTCAGTTCATCATTCAGAGCCTTACCAAATGTACGATAAACCACATCGTTTTTATTGATATCGCCTTCCATAGTGATGGTAATGACTTCACCTGCTCTGGAATGTTTGGAAACATTTGTACCAACATGAGGTTCTTCCTGTGTCCATACTTCCAGACCATCACCAGGCACCAGTGGTTCTCTTGTACGGATCGTTACTTTATTGTGTTTAGGCAGATATTTGTCAACGATACCAACCTTCAGGCCCCAAGGCTTAGGTCTTTCGATACTCATCATATCTCTACCTGCAAAGGATGTATAATAACCTTCTGTGAAACCACCACGGTTAAACAGCTGATTCAGGGCTTTGATATCTTCTTTATCTACTTCGTAATTTTCGGGATCTTCAAAATACAGATCGATATATTTTCTGTAAATACCTGTTACGCCTGCCACATATTCAGGGCTTTTCATTCTGCCTTCGATTTTCAGAGAAGCGATACCAGCTTCGATCAGTTCAGGCAGGATATTTACAGTCATAATATCTTTAGGAGAAAGCAGATAACCTTCTTCCATGTTTTCTGTACCTCTGTACAGTGTATAAGGCAGACGGCAAGTCTGGGCACAACGGCCACGGTTACCGCTTCTGCCGCCCAGGATACTGCTCATGATACACTGACCGGAATAGCATACACACAGAGCACCATGAACGAATGTTTCAATTTCAGCCTCCACATTTTCAGTGATATGCTTGATTTCTTCTGTAGAAAGTTCACGGCTCAGTACAATTTTATTGAAGCCCTGACTTTCCCAATATTTTACGTCAGCAAGAGAGTTACATGTCATCTGTGTGCTGGCATGAAGAGGAAAATCGGGGAAATGTTCTCTTACCAGTTTTGCTGCACCTGCATCCTGCATGATCAGAGCATCCACACCCATTTCATACAGGTCTTTGATATATACCAAAAATTCTTTCAGTTCTTCGTCTTTATAAACGGTATTTACTGTTACATATACTTTTACGCCTCTCAGATGGCAGTAATCACAGACTTCTTCCAGTTCCTGCAGATCAAAGTTGCCTGCATAAGCTCTGGCACCAAACTTTTTACCACCCAGGTAAACTGCATCACAGCCACTGTTTACTGCCGCCTTCAGGCTATCCATAGAACCTGCAGGAGAAAGCAGTTCGGGTTTCATCATAGTCATATTGTACTCCTTTCTTTTTTACAAATTATATATTGAAAGAAAAGAGCAGATTTCAGGTATTCCCCCGACTTTCTACTCTTTCTATGTATTCACGTTAATTATTTACCTTTTTTTGTTTTTGCGGAAGTCATCTGCAGCTGCACACCCATACCATCTTCCATAGCCAGAGCATACTCATCCAGTTTTGCTTCAGCAGCTTCCACTGCTCTTTCCGCTTCTTCCAGTCTGGCAGCCAGGTCTTTTGCTCTTGCTGTCATACCACTCAGTCTGCCTTCCAGTTCTGCTGTGTAGGCTTTTTCTTTAAAATAATCATCGGCAACATTGATGGAAGTCAGCACATAGGCAAGGCTGGAATCGAGTGTAACAGCAACGGCTTTCTGACGGATCTCTGTCATCTTATAATCGATGTATGCCGCCACCTGACGCATATGTTCTTCTGTTTCTTCGCCCACCAGCGTAAAGCTCTTACCGTCAATGGAGATCTTCACTCTGTTTTTCATATACTGCACTCCCCTTCATGGAAATTGATTCATGTTTACATACTTATTTGTAAGTATACCACAAATGCTTTTTATAAGGAATAGTTTTTTACAATAAAAGAACCCTCTGAAGGTTTCCCTTCAGAGGGTTTATGTAATTTAAATTAATTCAAATTTAGATTACGCGTTTTTAGCTGCTTCATAACCCAGTTCAAAAGCTTTTTTGTTATCGGGAATGAATTTAGCTTTGCCGCCTTCGAATACATGAGCGAATGTGTCGTCCATGCCGTTTACATCGATAGCGCCTGTAGCGTAAACTACAGCACCCAGCATAACCAGGTTAGCCAGTTTAGCGCCGCCGAAGTTTTCTGTAGCGATTGTGTTAGCGGGGATGTTGTAAACTTTAACGCCTTCTTTAACTTCACCAGCTGTGCACAGGTCGGAGTTGATAACCAGAGAGCCACCAACTTTTACTACAGGAGCAAATTTGTCCAGGGAAGGCTGGTTCAGTGCTACGATACAGTCAGCGTCTTTTGTGATTACAGGAGAACCTACTGTTTCATCGGAGATGATAACGTTTACGTTCGCTGTACCACCACGCATTTCAGGACCGTAGGAAGGGCACCAAGATACTTCTTTGCCTTCCAGCATGCCTGCGTATGCCATAATTTTACCCATCAGCAGAGAGCCCTGACCACCAAAGCCTGCGATGATAGAAGAAAAGTTACTCATATTATTTGCCCTCCTCTACTGTGATATCTTTATATACGCCCAGAGGATAGTAAGGGATCATGGATTCTCTTACAAATTCCATAGCTTTAACGGGTGTTACGCCCCAGTTTGTAGGACATGTGGAAACAACTTCAACGAATGTGAAGCCCAGACCCTGTTTCTGGATTTCGAATGCTTTTCTGATTGCTTTTTTAGCACCAGCAACCTGAGCAGGTGTAGAGATGGATACTCTTTCGATGTATGCGGGACCTGTCAGTGTGGACAGCATTTCGGAAACACGCAGAGGGTTACCGTTTACTTTAGGATCACGGCCTTTCTGAGCTGTTGTAGCTTTCATGCCGGGCAGTGTTGTAGGAGCCATCTGGCCGCCTGTCATACCATAGATACCATTGTTGATGAAGATTGTTGTGATTTTTTCGCCACGAGCTGCTGCGTGAACGATTTCACATGTACCGATGGAAGCCAGGTCACCGTCACCCTGGTATGTGAATACTGTCTGTTCGGGACGTACTCTCTTGATACCTGTTGCTGTTGCAGGAGCACGACCGTGTGCACACTGGATAGCGTCGATGTTGAAGTAGTTGTTAGCGAATACAGCACAACCTACGGGTACACATACGATGGAGTTACCCAGTTCGCCTAATTCTTCCAGAACTTCTGCTACCAGTCTGTGTACGATACCGTGACCACAACCGGGACAATAATGCAATTTAGCGTCTGTCAGACCTTTTGTTTTTTCAAATACAACTGCCATTATTTGTCACCTCCCATAACTTCTTTACCGAATGCTACGATTTCATCAACAGTAGGAACGTTACCGCCTGTTCTGCCGTGGAATACAACTTTGTTTTTGTCGTTACATGCTACGCAAACATCGGGAACCATCTGACCCATGGACATTTCTACATCCAGGTATTTTTTGATTCTGTCGTTTACTTTGTCGAATGCTTTCTGAGGGAAAGGCCACAGTGTTTTAGGTCTCAGCATACCTACTTTGTAACCTTCAGCTCTCAGGTAGCCGATAGCTGTTCTAACAACTCTGGAAGCTGTGCCGTATGCTACGAATGCATATTCAGCGTCATCCAGCAGGTATTCTTCCCAAGCCTGTTCGTTTTCTTCCACTTTAGCGTATACTTTGAAGTGGTCGTGGTTCCAAGCTTCACAATCATCGGGATCGATTACCAGGTTTTTGATGTTGGATCTGTTTTCGCCCCAGTTACCTCTCAGAGCCCATGTTTTTTCAGGGATACCTGCTCTGGGAACGTAGTTGAATTCTACGGGTTCCATCATCTGACCGATCAGACCGTCAGCCAGAACGATTACGGGTACACCATAGATATCAGCGATGTCGAATGCTTCCATAACCATGTTTACAGCTTCCTGTACGGATGCGGGAGCCAGTACGATGTCGTGGTAGTCACCGTTGGAACCGCCTTTAACTGCCATGTTATAGTCAGCCTGACCGGGCTGAATTGTACCCAGGCCCGGGCCACCTCTCATCATGTTGATGATAACTGCGGGCAGGGATGCGTTGGAGATGTAACCAATACCTTCCTGTTTCAGAGCAATACCGGGGGAAGAAGAGCTTGTCAGAACTCTGCCGCCAGCTGCTGCTGCGCCGTATACCATGTTGATAGCAGCTACTTCAGATTCAGCCTGAACGAAAACGCCGCCTACTTTAGGTAATTCATTAGATAAATATTCAGGTACTTCGGACTGAGGAGTGATAGGGTAGCCAAAGAAATATCTGCAACCTGCCTCAATAGCCGCTTTACCAACTGCTTCGTTGCCTTTCATAAGAACTTTTGCCATTGAAATTTCCTCCTCTCTATTAATCCAGTTTTTCTACTACGATCGCGCAGTCAGGGCACATTTTTGCACAGCTTGTGCATGCGATACAGTCATCGCTTACCATTTCTGCGGGATTGTAACCTGCGGGGTTGATTTTTGTTTTGGACAGTTCCAGTACCTTTTTGGGACAAACAGATACGCACAGTCCGCAACCTTTACAGATTACTTCATTGATAGTTACTTTACCTTTTGCCATTCAAAATACACCTCCATAAATATTTGAATTTACATCCAGGTTTTCCTCATATTAAACTCCATAGGGAACAGTTCCCCAGAAAGTCCTTCGGGTACAGCTTCTGTCATGACTTCTTTGACATAAGCAACGTACTTCACAGGTACACCTGTGCGTTTTGTAACTTCTTTCAATACCGCATCCCCGTGGAGCAGACATTCAGCTGTCGTTTCTCTTACCAGGTTTGTGTTATTGACGAAGCCAGTCACCTTCATCCCTGCAGCATATTCCAGAATTTCCATCTGTTCAATGATGCCCTCAGGTGTAGAGGTACCGGGACGATATGCATTGACTACCATAAAGAAGTCAGTTTCCGTATGATCGATCACAGGTTTGATTCTGCCCAGTACCAGAGTACCGACATCGTTGCCGCCAAGGTCGATCAGATACTGATATTCCTTGTTCTGAACGGGCATTGTCATTGCGCCGGAAACAGCGGGTACGTCAGCAACTGCAGTATCCAGATTGGATGCAATTACCTGAATGCCCATCTCTTCCATTTCGGCTTTCTTTTCACGAGAACGGAAATAAACGTTTACGATATCCAAATCGGCAATTGCGACTTTACCTTCTACGCTTTCACGCAGTTTTTTGATGTAATTGACAGAAAATTCTGTCTTGCCGCTGCCGTAGTGACCTGTAATAATTCTGATTCTTTTATCATCAGCTACCATATGTTTTTCGCCTCCATACAGTTTTTTGGTTTTTATGATTTCTCAAATTATACATATTAGACAAATATGATATGAAATACCATTCATTACGGAAATTTTTTATAAAAATTCCCATAATTTAACCTCAGTACATTATAACGCAACTTTTTAACACTTGCAAGAAATTATATCCTTTTTTTATTTTGTATTTCAAAAAAAACACATATTTCGACTGGTAATAATGCAATTTTTCGTCTTTTTTTAAATACAGTTGTGGCAATTCAATAATTTAAGATGCAAAATCCCCTGCTTTTTCTTTTATTTTGACCCATTTCAACTATGTTTTCAGCGCTGTTTTCGACAGCAAGACAATGAACATTATAAAAATCCCCTGCTCCATTTCATCGGAACAGGGGATTTGATATATTTTTATTTATTCATGATAAATCAGATATTATACAGCAGTTCGCCATATGTAGGGAAAGGCCAGCTTTCTTCATCCACCAGCATTTCCAGTCTGTCCGCAGGTTCTCTCAGTTCCTTCATTGTCTGGAATACATAGTCGCGGCAGAAGATCGCCTGAGATTTGCTGTCACCTTTCAGCAGATTTGCCTGATCTGTTACTTCAACCAGCAGTTTCAGTTTCTCCTGGAACAGATTCAGATTGTCCATGATTTCCTTCAGCAGTTCTTCTTCTGCATGAGCATCCATGCCGACAGATTTCACCGCTGCAACAGATCTCGCAATTTCACCTGAATATTTTACAACGGCAGGTCTGATCTGTTTGGAAGCAATATCGATCATTGTTTTTGCTTCGATATTGATCTGTTTTACATAATTCTCATATCTGATCTCCGCACGGGACTGTAGTTCCAGTCTGCTCAGAACGCCATGTCTGCCAAACAGTTCCACAACCTTTTCATCTGTAAATGCTTCTACCGCATCGATGGAGT
The DNA here is from genome assembly GCA_017560955.1 of Anaerotignum sp. GTDB lineage: Bacteria > Bacillota > Clostridia > Lachnospirales > Anaerotignaceae > Anaerotignum_A. The sequence goes on along the minus strand of JAFZDV010000074.1, from coordinate 437 downwards.
TTGTGATATTGGGCAGGCCTCTGCGTGCAGCTTCCTGCTTCCATTCGTCGGAATAGCCGTTACCATCGAAAATAATGCGCTTATGTTCCACATAAGTTCTGCGTACCAGTTCATGGACAGCTGTATCAAAATCTTCTGCCTGTTCCAGTTCATCAGCAAATTTTCTCAGTTCTTCCGCAACGATCGTATTCAGTGCAAAGTTAGGACCGGAGATAGAGCCACTGGAAGGAGGCATACGGAATTCAAACTTATTACCTGTAAATGCAAAAGGAGATGTTCTGTTTCTGTCTGTTGCATCTTTTTTCAGCGCAGGCAATGTGTTTACACCAACACGCATTTTGCCGCCCTGCAGGGAGCTTGTTGCTTCACCATGTTCGATCTGATCGAAAATATCCTGCAGCTGATCGCCCAGGAAGATGGAAACGATAGCAGGAGGT
>JAFZDV010000073.1 GCA_017560955.1 Anaerotignum sp. | reverse complement strand
GGTACTTTCCAGAGAGGTATGAGCGTTACTCTGTCCAGAACAGGCAAAACAATGAAACTGAGCCAGTCCACTCAGCTGATGGCGAACGACCGTGAAACAGTAGAAACTGCAATCGCAGGTGATATCATTGGTATTTACGACAGCGGCAACTTCCAGATCGGTGATACTCTGACAGACAGAAAAGAAAAGCTCTTCTTCGAGCCTCTGCCTACATTCCCTCCCGAACTGTTTGCCCGTGTCCGTCCTGTGAACTCCCTGAAAGCAAAACAGTTCCAGAAAGGCGTACAGCAGCTGGCACAGGAAGGTGCGATCCAGGTATACCACAACGAATTCAACGATGTTATCCTGGGTGCGGTAGGTCAGCTGCAGTTTGAAGTATTCCAGTACAGACTGGAAAACGAATACAACTCTGAGATCCGTATGGAACCTCTGGATTATCAGGTAGCAAGATGGGTTGCGCCCGGTTCTCCCAAGGATGTTAAGGATTATGTTGTACCCAGAAGCACACTGGTATACGACCACTTTGAAAGACCTATCCTGCTGTTTGCGAACCAGTACACACTGAACAACTTCATGCAGAAGAACCCCGAAGTGAAGCTGGTAGAAGCGCTGGAAGTAGACGATACAGAACATCTGGAAGCTTAACTCTGGGACTCTGTCCCCGAGACCCCTGCAAGGGCATAATGCCCTTGACCCTATTTGCCTGCGGCGCAAAACAGGCAAATTCTCGAAATAGAAAATATAAAACCCCGACTGAAAACAGTCGGGGTTATTTTTATGTTTGAAATTACAGTGCTTCGATATCTTTCAGCAATTCATTTACATTTGCTTCCTGTGTTGCCCAGCTTGTGCAGAAACGCACTGCAGAATGTGTTTCCCCTACTTTACACCAGAAGGAGAAAGCATATTTTTCTGCCAGTTTATCCATCATTTCATTGGGCAGGATAGGGAACTGCTGATTTGTTTTGGAATCGAACAGCATTTCAATGCCCTTTGCTTCAAAAGCGCGTCTGATTTTCATTGCCAGATCATCCGCATGTTTTGCTACTTCGAAATACAGACCATCCTCAAACAGAGTTTCAAACTGAATACCCAGCAATCTGCCTTTTGCCAGCATACCACCACGCTGTTTGATCAGGTAACGGAAGTCTTTTTTCAGCGCAGGATTTACGATCACGACTGCTTCGCCCATCATAGCACCTACTTTTGTACCGCCAATATAGAAAATATCTGCCAGATTAGCAATATCATTCAGGTTATGATCGCAGCCTTCTGCCATCAGGGCATAACCCATTCTTGCACCATCAATAAACAGAGGCAGATCGCATTTACGGCATGTTTCGCTGATTGCTTTCAGTTCTGCCAATGTATATGTTGTACCATCTTCTGTGGACTGAGAAATATAAACCATACCGGGCTGAGGGATATGTTCATGTGTCACATCGTTCCAGTGGGAATCATAACCATTCTGAATCGCTTCTGCTGTCAGTTTACCATCAGGTGTTGTGGGCAGGACAATGACTTTATGACCTGTTGCTTCAATAGCACCTGTTTCATGTGTATTCAGATGGCCTGTATCTGCACAGAAAACACCCTGATGAGGACGCAGAACAGAAGAGATCACAGTCATATTTGCCTGTGTACCGCCAACCAGAAAATGTACATCTGCATCTTCTCTGCCGATCGCCTGTTTGATCAGACCTCTTGCTCTTTCGCAATGGGGATCCACACCATAGCCTGCAGTCTGTTCCATATTTGTTTCGATCAGTCTTTCCAGAATTCTCTGATGCATACCTTCTGCATAGTCACATTCAAAACGAATCATTTTCTTGTCCTCCTATATTACAGCAAATTTTTGCATTTTATACTACCCATTTATACTATCACCCTTTCCCCTTCTGCGCAATAAAAAAGGAGTGGCTTTGCCACTCCTTTTAAAGAATTCTTATTTAAAGTATTCAACCATGGATTTGAACAGTTTCATATCGTAGTTGCCTGCAACGTTCTGGTACAGACCATCGCCGATACGTTCTGCATGACCCATTTTACCCAGTACACGGCCATCGGGAGAGATCAGACCTTCGATTGCATGTGTGGAACCGTTGGGGTTGAACTGGATGTCGTTTGTAGGCAGACCGTTTTCGTCTACATACTGTGTCAGAATCTGACCTTTTGCTGCCAGATCCTGTACCATCTTGTCATCCATCAGGATACGGCCTTCACCGTGGGAGATAGGTACGCTGAAGATATCGCCTGCGCTTACATTTGTCAGCCAAGGAGATTTTTCTGTAGCCAGTCTTACACGAACGATCTTGGACTGGTGTCTGGAGATTGTGTTGTAAGACAGTGTAGGACATGTTTCATCTGTTTCGATGATTTCACCGAAAGGAACCAGACCCAGTTTGATCAGCGCCTGGAAACCGTTACAGATACCGATCATCAGACCGTCTCTTTCATTCAGGTGTTTTGCAACTTCTTCCTTGATTTCGGGGTTACGGAAGAATGCTGTGATGAATTTAGCGGAACCATCGGGTTCGTCACCGCCGGAGAAACCACCGGGAATGAAGATTGTCTGAGACTGTTTCATTTCTTTTGCGAAGCGTTCGATGGAATCAGCAATTGTCGCTGCGGACAGGTTGTTGATTACAAAGATGTTTGCTTCAGCACCAGCTCTTTCCACTGCTTTTGCAGAGTCGAATTCGCAGTTTGTGCCGGGGAATACAGGAATCAGTACGCGAGGTTTTGCAACGGATGCTTTCGCTTTATATGTGATACCTTCTGCTTTTGTTGTGAATGCAGGGATTTCTGCTTTTTCTTCTGCAGCAGCACAGTTCATAGGGAAGATTTCTTCCAGTTTGTTTTCGTATGCTTCGAAGACGTCAGCCAGAGCGATGCTGTCTGCGCCGTAAACGATGGCGTCGCCGCCTGTTGTACCCAGAACTGTACCAACTTCAACATCTTCTGTCAGTTCCAGAACGAATGCGCCGTAGTTGTAACCGAAGATATCTTCTTTTGTTACGCCGTCAGCATATGTGAAGCCGATGTCGTTACCCATTGTCATTTTCAGAACTGCTTCTGCAACGCCGCCCAGTGTAGGTGTGTAAGCAGCAGCAACTTTACCGCTTCTCATCAGACCTGTTACCTGGTCGAACAGTGCTTTCAGGCTGTCTGTTGTAGGCAGACCTTCTGCATCATATTCGGGTTTCACCAGAACTACTTTATGGCC
>JAFZDV010000072.1 GCA_017560955.1 Anaerotignum sp. | reverse complement strand
GTTAAAAGACCTGAAGGAAAGGGGAGGCAGTATCCTCCTTTCCAGTGACAGCCATGACGGCAATTCTATCGGTTTCCGCTTTGCAGAAGCAGCGCAGGCGGCGAAGGAGATTGGTTTTAAAACAGTAAAAGTCCTTTCCAGAGATGGCTGGGATGATTTTGAATTATAAATAAAAAAGAGCGATAAGACAGTTTGTCTTATCGCTTATTTTTTTCATATCAGCCTTCACATCTGAAGAATTCAGTTGCATCGGGGTTCTTTTCAGCATATTCCTGTGCCATGTCAGCCAGAGTGATACCGTCTACCACTTCATCCAGTGCTTCTTTCATTTTTCTCCAGACGGAAAGGGAAACACAGTGGTCAGAATTTGCGCAGTTGGGATGATCCACACAGTCTACAGGAGACAGAGAACCTTCCAGCACACGCAGAACTTCGCCTACTGTTGTTTCAGAAGGATGGTTTGTCAATGTGTAGCCGCCCTGCGCACCGCGGAAACTTTTTACCAGACCGGATTTTGTCAGGGGATTGATGATCTGTTCCAGATATTTTTCAGAGATACCCTGATCTTTTGCGATTGCTTTCAGGGGAATCGTGCCTTTTTCGTAATTCAGTGCCAGTGCCAGCATCAGGCGGATACCGTAACGACCTCTTGTTGAAATTTTCATAAAGTCACCTCGCTATTTTATTAGTGGGATGTTGCTTTGCGTCTATGTGAATTACGCTTCGTCTTCCTGCCAGCCTTTGCAGATATCTACCCATTCGATACATTTGCCGTAGTGGAACAGTTCTTCGCATGTCAGTTCTACAGCGGAATTGCTGGAGCCTGCTGCGGGGAATACTGTGTCAAAACGCTGCATGGAAATGTCAGCATATGCTTTTGTGCCTTCGGGCAGATCAAAAGGACAAACACCGCCAACTGCGTGACCTGTTGCTTCCAGTGTTTCCTCTGCTGTCAGCATTTTTGCTTTCAGGCCGAATTTATCTTTGAATTTGCGGTTGTCGATCTTTGTATCGCCTGCAACACAGATTACCATGGGGCCTTCTTTGGACATCAGGCACAGTGTTTTTGTGATACGGGCAGGGATCACGCCTGCAGCTTCTGCAGCCAGTTCAACAGTTGCGCTGGACTGAGAAAATTCAATGGGTTCTTTGGGGCAGTTCATATCTTTCAGATATGCGCGTACATTTTCGATAGACATTGATAAATACCTCTCTTCTTTGTTGCTATTTGTTGCATATGGAAGAATACTTCCGAATATTTATGATATTTCATACAGCATATCAGAAAAGTAGGAATTATGCAAGAGATAAAACATTTTAGGGGATATTGTTTTATTTTTTGGGTTGTGCTATACTAATTCAATAAATGAATCAAGGTAGGCTTTTTCTCTGCATGGCAGAGAAAAAAACATTGGGGCTATGCCCCTAGCTAGCGGCTCTGCCGCAATGACATAACCCTTCGCTGCAATCGGCGCTTACACAGGCGTTGCCTGTATGTTCGCTTCTCAAAACGCAGCGAAGCCCGTTGTCTAGGTATTATTGTGCAAAGTCTTACCATTGACCATGCGAGAGACGAAGCAATGATGATACAACCATGAAGAAGCCCTTCTGCATCCCCGTGTAGAGGGCTTTTTTACATGGGCAAACTTGACGCAGGAAAGTGCAGATGCTATACTCAAAAATGGCTTATTACGAATAGAAAGCAAGGTTATTTTTATGATTCGAAATATATTGGAATATCTGGAAAAAACGGCAGAACGACTGCCTGATAAAATTGCGTTTTCTGCGCCAGAAGGGGATATCACCTTTGCAGAACTGAGAGATACTGCAAAGTGTATTGGCACCTATCTGACTCGTTTTGGTAAATCTCCCGTGGCAGTGATGACGCAGAAAACGCCCGTTTCTGTAGCAGCATTCATGGGTGCTGTTTATAGCGGCAATTTTTACACACCTATCGATGTGACTATGCCCAAGGAACGTATCCTGTCTATTCTTAACACACTGAATCCTGGTGTGATGATCATTGATGAAAAAAGCAGAAAAGTGGCAGATGGCCTGGGTTATGCAGGGGAAATCGTTGTTCTGGAAGAAATTCTGGAAACAGAAATCAACGAAGAAATTCTGAGAAAGATCAGACTGCGTACCATCGACACAGATCCTCTGTATGCGCTGTTTACATCCGGCTCTACAGGTGTGCCAAAAGGGGTTGTCATCAGCCATCAGGCCGTTGTGAATCTGACAGAGTGGTACACAGAGGCCTTCGATATCACTGATAAGGAAATCATCGGCAATCAGGCGCCTTTTTACTTCGATTCTTCTGTAAAAGATATTTATGCGGTACTGAAAACAGGGGCACAGATGGATATCATCCCTAAAATGCTGTTCTCTTTCCCTAAAAAACTGCTGGAGCATCTGGAAGCAAAGAGAATCAACTATATCGACTGGGTACCTTCTGCCCTGAGCATTGTAGTCAATACAGGTGCACTGGATAATTTCCAGCCTTCCTATCTGAAAAAGATCATGTTCTGCGGTGAGGCAATGCCCACAAAGCAGTTTAATATGTGGAGAGCGAAATATCCCGATGCCATGTTTGCAAATATCTACGGCCCCACAGAAACAACAGTAGACTGTACATTCTATATTGTGGACAGAGAATTTGCGGATGACGAACCTCTGCCCATCGGCTATGGCTGCCGCAATACGGATGTATTCATCCTCAATGGTGACAGACTGGCGGAAGAGGGCGAAAGCGGTGAACTCTGTGTTCGCGGCAGATGTCTTGCTCTGGGTTATTACAACAATCCTGAAAAAACAGAGGAAGCTTTCATTCAGAATCCTCTGAATCCTTATTATCCCGAAAAGATTTATAAAACAGGGGATATTGCGAAATATAATGAACGTGGAGAAATCATTTTCCTGGCGAGAAAAGATCATCAGATCAAGCATATGGGTCATCGTATCGAACTGGGTGAAATTGAAACAGCCATCAACTCTATCGATGTCATCGACACAGGTGTATGTCTGTATGATAATGATACACAGCGCATCCTGCTGTTCTACTGCGGCAGTGAAGATGCCACACAGGCATATATCCAGAAAAAACTTCGTGACAAAGTCCCCAAGTATATGTTCCCCAATGTGATGATGAAATTGGAAAAAATGCCACAGACTTTGAACGGAAAGATAGACAGATTGGCTTTGAAGGAGTATTATGATAAAGACGGAAAAAATTCCTGATGGAAAACAGTGGGCGGAAGAAAT
>JAFZDV010000071.1 GCA_017560955.1 Anaerotignum sp. | reverse complement strand
TCCTAACACATTAAATTTACTGCAAAATACGACCATATTCAAGTATTTTTTTCGATTGTAAAAAATCTTGTCAAATTCCACAGGCAGACCTTTTCTCAGCAGAAAAATTTATATTGCCAAAACAGAAGATTTTCATTCTGCATCAAAAAAGCCCTCTTCCGAGGGCCTTTTATTGTTATATTTCAACAAATCATTTTTATTATTTTTGATATAAAAAATGCTTATCACAGAGTGGGTGCGTCGCCCCATACATGGTCCAGACCATAGAATTCTCTCTGTTCTCTATTGAACAGGTGTACCAGCAGATTGCCGAAATCCAGCAGGATCCATGTGCCGCTGCTGTAACCTTCGGAGTGGTGCAGTTTGATACCTTCTTTGTACAGTTTCTGTTCTACTTCGTTTGCCATAGCATGCAGCTGGTTTGCGTTTTTGCCGCTGGCAATCACGAAACAGTCTGCGATATTGGACAGGCCCTGCAGATTCAGAACCTTGATATCTTCGCCCAGTTTATCTTCAATGGCTGCCTGTGCAACCTTTGCAGCTTCCAATGCGTTCATTCTTGTTGTTCCTCCTTACAAATCAAAGATTTTTATAATATTCCAAAGCTTCCAGAGACAGAGGATGCAGCAGTCTGCCTCTCGCTTTTACATACTCAATGGTGTTTTCCAGAATATAGACCATAGCCTTATCCAGATCCAGATAAGCCAGTCTTCTTGCTTCATCCAGACCGCCGAATTTTTCGCGGTTGGGTTCAATATAGTCTGCAATGAAAACGATTTTTTCCAGCAGGGACATATTAGGTCTGCCTGTTGTATGGAAACGGATCGCATTCAGCACATCTTCATCCAGCACCTGATATTCTCTCTTCGCAACTTCCGCACCAAGGAAAGGATGGATCAGATCTGTCTGTTTATTCATGATTTCATCTGTTTTTACTTTATATTCCTTACAGAAACGCAGACGCATACTTTCGGGATAATCCTTCGCACAGTCATGCAGCAGACCTGCAACTCTTGCTTTCTGCTGATCCTGAGCTGTACCGTAGATCTCCGCCAGTTTCACTGCTTCTTCCGCAACACCCATTGTGTGGATATAACGTTTTACGGAAATTGCAGACTGCAGTTTTTCCTGCATTGTAGAAATAGGCAGCATAAATTTCACCTCTTCTGTCGCATCGTCCTGATACAGGCCGAATTTATGGATATAGTCTTCCACTTCCTGAGGAAGCAGATATTTGATGGGTTCACCTTTCTGTTCTCTTTCACGGATATCGGAAGAAGAAATCGCCAGCGCAGGCACTTCCATGAAATGGATACGGCTTGCATATTTTTCTCTGATCTCACCAATATCTTCGAACAGTCTTGCTTTATCATAGCCGGGGCGTGTTACCGCCACGAAATCGCAAAGTGTCAGCAATCTTTCAGGCTGTTTCCAACTCATGATCTGATTGATGGCATCGGCACCTGTGATGAAGTACAGACGCACATCAGGTCTGCAGATTTTTTTCAGTTCTTCAATAGTGTCGATGGTATACGTGGCACCGGGACGATCGATTTCAATACGGGATACTTCAAAATTTTCATTTCTCATGGTCGCCAGTACTGTCATCAGGTAACGGTGCTCGTTATGTGTTACTTTTTTATTCAGTTTATGGGCAGGTCGGCCTGTGGGGATAAACACCACGCGGTCAACTTTAAATCTGTGGCGTACCGCTTCCGCAGTTACCAGATGTCCATTATGGATCGGGTCGAAGGTGCCGCCCATAATGGCGATACTCTTACAATCCTTAAAATTTGCAATTTCATTTCTCATGTTTCGATTCCTTCTTTCCCTTCGTCCATTCCGGATCGATTGGCAAATTCGTCTGCCGTTTTTCTTGCGGCATCAAACAACATCCTGAATCCACTGCTGATGATTTTCGTTCCTTCATCCTCTGCATGGAGTGTCTGCAGTGTACTGATGATCATTCTCGGAGAAACTGCCGCTTCACCAAAATGATCCACCGGCGCCGCCGCAACTGCTTCGTATATCGTATCAATGAACGATTCTCTCTGCTCTTCCGTCAATCCGTCCATCCAGCGAGTCACAGTACTGTCCAGGAAATAACTTTTTTCTGTCAGGCCATTCTGTTTCACAAAATCCGCACCGATCACTTCCCAGGAATAAGGTTCATGCTGCATGATCCCTTTTTCATTGCTGCGGATAATGATCATTTCACCCTGCTGTTCCAGCAGCATGCCAACAACAGAAAACTGCGGCAGGAATGTTTTCAGTCTGGGCAGGATATTCTGATATCCTTCCCGTTTCAGCATGGTTTCCCGAAAACCGGGGCCGTCATGATTATAAACCACACAGATGTGTTCCTGCACTTCCTTCGGGCACATAGCCGCCCCATAGACCGCAAGATTGCCCCCTTTGGAATGACCGCAGACACGCAGTTTCATATGTGGAAAAGCCTCTGCCACACGGATCAGATAATTCGCCGCATCCAGCTGGGCAGGTACGTCATCCATAAAACACATATTAAAATTTTCTTTCCAGCCTACCAGAGAATAATCCGTTCCCCGATAAGCCACCAGAACCGTGCCGTCCCCTAACAGGATGGTCAGTGCTGCAAACTGTTTTTCCGTCTGAAAATCCAGTTTATTCACATATCCGCACAGTTCCATATTTCGAAAACGGTCGCTTTCTTTCAGCACACGCAGCAGTCTTTCATCCTCAGGGATACGCAGTTTCCATTCCGTCTGCGGACGGGAAAGGAACCGATCTGCCATCTCACCGATGGTGATGCGTTCCTCCAGACTTTCTGCTACGATACCGTCAAAAAAGATATAAGACATGGTGGACAGGATCAGAGAATCCACATCCTGAAAAGGAGATTGGGACAAAGAAAGATCACCGCGCCATGTCAGATAATCAAACATATTTGCCATTACTCCGCCCCCTTTTCGTCTTATGATTTTCTATTATTTTTTTGCTGCAGGCAGTTCAATAACAGGTTTTTTCGCTGCTTTATACAGTACAAATTTGTTACCGATCACCTGTACCACTTCTGCACCTGTTCTGCTTGCCAGCATTTCTGCTGCTTCTCTTGCGCCCAGCATATTGTTGTCCAGTACGCTGATTTTTACCAGTTCTCTTGCTTCCAATGCGTTGAATACAGTATCTCTCAGTTCGGGTGTTACGCCGTTTTTACCAACCTGAAAAATTGCGTCGATACCGTTTGCCATACCGCGCAGGAATGCTCTCTGTTTGCTTGTTAACATAATATCCTCCTATTGTACAGTCTTTCTCAATATAATCTTTCCGATTATAGCATAAGAATGCCTTTTTTGCAACAAAACCCTGTATTTTCGCCATTTCTGACATCTTCCCTGTCCTCAGAAAAAAATAGTTGTTTTATTCCCACAAAAAATGAACCCCGGAAAAATCCGTGGGTTCATTTATACATTCAGAAATACCTTTAACCAATGACTCTTCTGATCAGTTCAATCCAGTTGCCTGTGCAGATCATTTCCAGTTCCTTATCACTGAAACCTGCTTTTTTCATTTTTTCAATCATAAAAGGAACATGAGAGCAATCATCCAGACCAAACACATTGATACTGCCAGGCCCCGCAAAAGCACCAGCCGCTTCATCTCCCAGAAATTCGCAGAAGTCAAAGCCCATTGTCAGATATTCTACGCCAATCTTTTCTGCAATATAGTCTGCATGTCTGATCAGACCTTCTACTGTACGGTCAGCCTTATTTTCCGCAACCAGCTCATTGAATACATTCAGACCAACGATACCTTTGGTGTCTCTGATTTCCAACAGCTGACAATCTGTCAGATTTCTCACATGATTTCTCAGTGTCCATGCATTAGAGTGAGACGCCATCAGAGGGCCGCCGCCGATTTTTGCCATATCCCAGAAAGTACGCTCATTCGTATGAGAAACGTCTACGATCATGTGCTTGTCATGAAGTTTACGAACTGCTCTTCTGCCCAGTTCTGTCAGACCTCTGTTAGGATCTGCTTTTGCGCCTGTTGCCAGATCATTCTGTTCGTTCCATGTCAGCATAGCATGGCGTACACCGAAATCATAAAGTTCATCGATCTTATCCAGATCCTTGCCGATACCGGATAACCCTTCCATACCAGCCAGGATATAGAATTTACCTGCTTTTTTCGCTTCTTCGATTTCTTTGTAGTTTCTTACGATAACAGCTTCTTCACATTCTGCCATTTCATCCCTGATGCACTGCATCAGTTCGCCTAATCTTTTGGAAGGGTCCGCATCATAGGGAGGATCGATCCACAAAACAAAACAGCTACCTTCAATTTTCCCCTGTTTCAGACGAGGCAGATGGTGATTTTTCAGCACCTGTGTTTCGCCTTTCATCCTACGAACAGTTACATCCGTAAAAATATCACTATGTCCGTCAAAAACCATTCTTCTTACCTTCTTTCTGTTTCAATTCGTCCTACCCTATGCTTATGCCCCCAGAAAGTTACCGATGAATGTACCAAAGTATGTACCGATCACATATCCCAGCGTACCCACCAGCATGATAGGGCCTACCAGCTTGATCCAGCCTTTGGAAATCGCCATGGCTGCTGCCGTCGTCGGGCCGCCGATACAGGCATTGGACGCCAGAATACAATCCTCCAGACTGAACCTGAAAATTTTGCCAAACACAAAGCAGAACAGCATATTCACAATTACCATGATGGCACAGAACACCAGCATCAGCGGCGCATTCAGAAAAATTGCCTGAATAGATGCAGGTGCACCAATTGCAAAGAAAAACAAATGGATCAGATAAGTACCGATTTCCTGAGAGCCACCCAGTTTTTCCAGAGGTCTAGAAAATACTGTTGCAATGATCATGGAAATCGTTGTCAGGATCAGATATTTATTCCCGAACAGTCCCCCGATCATATCTTTAAAAAAACTGTCCTGATTTGCAGGAAATGCCGCAGAGATTTTTCCTGCGATTTCTGTAGAAACCCAGACAACGATCACGGAAATCGCAAAGTTTATTGCAATATCACACAAGGAAATCGGTTTTTTGCACCAGTAATGCTCTGCCTGCGCAGCCACCTCTTTTTCCTTTCCTTCATCAATATGGGGGTGAGGAAATTTTTCCTGAAAGAAACGTACCCCAGGCAACATGATCAACACAAAAAAATACAGTGTCATCAGAAGATTATCTGCAACCACTGCGGCTGAAACTGTTTCACCGCTGACACGGAACACATCTGCCATAGCAATGAGATTGACCGTACCGCCAATATAAGTTCCTGTCATCATAGCAGCAACACCAGGCAGTTCCGCAATTTTCCCATTGAAGAAAAAATAAGCAAGAAACGCCCCAAAAACAGTACCAACGGAACCAATCAGAAAGAGAATCAGTATCCTGCCGGATTCTCTGCCTATCTTACGGATATCACAGTTCAGCAATAACAAAGGAATCGCCATCGGCACCACATATCCCCAGATGATATCATCAAAAAAGACACTATTTGTTGGGATGATCCCCAGATTTGTCAGGATCAGTGCACCCAGCAATGCTACCACTACGCCGGAAAGTCTGGATGCCCATTTCCATGTCTGCTCTGCATAGATGGAAAATGCCGCCCAACCGCAAGTGATCGCCATCAGCGCCCATATATTATCAGCGCTGATCAACGGTGTATGAAACATACTCTCACCTCTTAAATAAAAAATACAGGATAATTCCATGATGAAAAAGCCGAATCATCCCATCCATTTTCAAATAAAAAGAGTTCTGCATTCAGAACCTACAGATAATATGGTAACACCCCACAAAAATTCCGTCAATTCTCCATTTCAACAAAAAACGAGGTGCCCGGATCGGACACCTCGTGATACTGTTTTATTCTTCTGTAGGAACACCTTTGTAAACAAAACCTTTTTCTGCATCTACTGTGATCAGTGTCTGCTGAGGAACCATGTCCACTACCCTTGCATTACATACGATAACCGGAATATCCAGCGCACTGCCGGCAACCTCTGCATGGCTGTTTGCATTCTGGTCCAGAGGGCCAACAACGATGGCACCTGCTTTTCTGATATAAGGCATGAAGCTGGAGTCTGTGGAAGTTGCCACCAGAATATCACCCTGATTGAAAGTATGTTCAATACCATCTCTGGCATTGATGACTCTTGCTGTACCGCTGACTCTGTGAGTACCGATACCTTTACCTTTACACAGAACATCACCTACGATATCTACACGCAGTGTGTTTGTTGCACCACTGAAGCCCAGAGGCATACCCAGTGCAGATACAACAGTGTCGCCGTTTTTCAGCAGACCACTGCCCATAGCGATTTTCAGGGATGTGTCAAACACACCGCCTTTAGGCAGTTCGCCTGTGTAAAGCATGGGTTTGCAGCCCCAGATCAGGTTCATCTGACGCCATACACATTCATCGGGTGTACTTGCAATGATAGGGCAAGTAGGACGATGTTTTGCGATCATTCTTGCTGTAAAGCCGGAACGAGTGATGGTTGTGATAGCTGCTGTATCCAGTTCTGCCGCTGTAGCACAGACTGCCATGGAAACGGCATTTGTGATATTGATGCGGGCAGGTTCTGTATACACTGTTTTTGTTGCATAGTCGATAGCACTTTCCGCTTTCAGCGCGATACGGGACATTGTTTCTACCGCTTCCAGAGGATATGCACCTGCTGCTGTTTCACCGGACAGCATGATGGCATCACTGCCGTCAAAAATCGCATTGGCAACGTCATTCGCTTCTGCTCTTGTGGGGCGAGGGCTGTGTGTCATGCTTTCCAGCATCTGTGTTGCTGTGATAACGGGTTTGCCCAGCTGATTTGCTTTTGCGATCAGTTTTTTCTGTACCAGAGGTACTTCTTCAGGGGGAATTTCTACGCCCAGGTCACCTCTGGCAACCATGATTCCGTCAGAAACTTCCAGAATTTTATCGATATTATCCACACCCTGCTGGTTTTCGATTTTGGAAATGATATGCATATGACCGCCACCGTTTTCTTCCAGTACACGGCGAATTTTTACAACGTCCGCTGCGGAACGAACGAAAGATGCCGCTACCATATCGAAGCCATTGGCAACACCAAACTTCAGGTCTTCGATATCTTTTTCTGTCAGGGAAGGCAGATGCACCTTCACGCCAGGCAGATTCACACCCTTACGGGATTTTACAACACCGCCGTTGATGACTTTACAGATCACATCTGTGTCTGTCAGATCTTCTACCAACAATTCGATCAGACCATCATCGATCAGCACACGGGAACCTCTGTGCAGATCTTTGGGCAGATTTTCATATGTTACAGAAACGATGGTTTCATCGCCTTCCACATCTCTTGTGGTCAGAACGAATGTTGCATCTTCTTCCAGTCTTACCTTGTCTTCTTTGAATGTTTTTACACGGATTTCAGGACCTTTTGTGTCCAGAATCAGAGGGATAGGTGCATTCATTTCCTCCCTCGCCTGTTTCAGTCTCGCAATGGTTTCGCCATGGCTTTCATATGTGCCGTGGGAAAAGTTCACGCGGGCTGCAGACATGCCATTTTCAATGAGTTTTTTCATTGTTTCCACATCACTGGTCGCAGGACCCAGTGTGCAGACGATCTTTGTTCTGCGCATATTGCGTTACCTCCTCGTTTTATCTTGTGTATGGAAAGTCAGCCGCTTTCCGAGACTTTCCTATCAGATGGCCAGGACTTTGATTACATCATAAATTTCCTGATCCAGTGTTTTCTTCATTTCCATGGATTCCAGCAGATCCAGCACTTCATATTTGCCGTTATTGTAAGCCATAGCCACATTCTGTCTGCCGTCCAGAATTGCTTTTACTGCATAGTAACCCATCATGGATGCATGCATACGGTCTGTTGCTGTGGGGCTGCCGCCTCTCTGCAGGTGACCCAGGATAGTTGCTCTTGTCTGGATGCCTGTGATTTCCTGAATATCTTTCGCCAGTTTCTGTGTACCGCCAACACCTTCTGCCACTACGATCAGGTTATGGCGTTTACCGATGCTTCTGTTTTCCAGAATCTGCTGAATTACTTTATTGCTGTCGATCACTTCTTTTTCTTCGGGGAACATTACTTCTTCTGCACCGCCGCACATACCGCACCATACTGCAATATAGCCTGCATCTCTGCCCATTACTTCTACAACAGAACATCTTTCATGGGAGTTGGATGTGTCACGCAGTTTATTCAGTGCGTCCATACCTGTGTTTACTGCTGTATCGAAACCGATTGTGTATTCTGTACCACACATATCCAGGTCGATTGTTGCAGGGATACCAATACCGTTTACGCCGCGTTTGGACAGTTCTGCCAGACCACGGTAAGAACCGTCGCCGCCAATCACAACCAGCGCATCCAGACCCAGAATTTTGTAGATTGCTGCTGCTTTGTCCAGACCTTCTTCTGTCATCATTTCAGGACATCTTGCTGTGTGCAGGATGGTACCGCCCAGATTCATTACGTTGGAAACATCTTTGCTGTACATTTCCTTGATTTCGCCGCCGATCAGACCTGCGTAACCTTTACGGATACCCACAACGTCGATATCATGATATCTTGCTGTTCTGACAACTGCACGGATAGCAGCGTTCATGCCGGGAGCGTCACCGCCGCTGGTCAGCACACCAATCTTCTTGATTTTCTTTTCTTTCATACCTGTCATAACTCTATTTTCCTCCTAAATATGAAAAGCTCCGCCTTTCACTTTTTTATTTTCCCAATAAGAAATTATTTCTTCTCAATTTCAATATCTCCAGAACGGATCACACCGAACTGTGTATATATTTCTGCATTGCCGCGGATCTTCATGGCAGAGGTGTTATCTGTGAACTGAGCGATCAGCACTTCGCCCTGATCCAGTTTTTCCGTATGATGAATTTTAGTCACTTCACCACGGGTCACACCAATGATATTCACGCCTTTTTCCAGCGCTTTCACACAGATATAAGCCATATCTGTTCCCATTTTTTCTGCCATCTGAAATTCCTCCTCAGTATTTCAATGCTACATTCTTTTCGCCAAGCAGCATCCGCAGTTCTTCACAGAGTTCTTCCTCCCCTGTGACCCAATAGATGCGGTCTGCTTTCATCTTCTGTTTTGTTTTTTCATCGTAAATATAAACGGGAACATCACCGCCGTATTTTCTTAAAACAGCCGTGATCTGCTGGAAAGGTACTTCTTTTCCCTTTTCCAGTTTCAGCCATACAGATTTGGGTGGTTCTTTTTCCCCCAGCACCAGAGGCAGAACTTCCATGGCAATGACTTTGCCTTCCCCGTCGGCAGAAACATTGGCTCTGCCTTTTACGATATAGGCTTCTTCCGCTTTCAGGAACATAGCACACTGGTTATAAACCTTCGGGAAGAGGATGACCTCCATACTGCCCTGAAAATCTTCCAGTGTCAGGAAAGCCATTTTATCGTTGTTTCTTGTATATTTCACAGAAATGTCCGCCGCCATACCACCAAC
>JAFZDV010000070.1 GCA_017560955.1 Anaerotignum sp. | reverse complement strand
TCGCTGTCGCCTCACACAGTTCCGCCAGATTGAAACTGCAGATGGAAGAAGCCATACCAACGGCAATACCCAGATTGGGGTTCGCCAGAATGTTAGGGAATGTGGTAGGCAGGAGGGCAGGTTCTTTCATGCTGCCATCGTAGTTATCCACAAAATCGACTGTATTTTTATCGATATCCGCAAAAATTTCCTGACAGATATTTTCCAATTTTACTTCTGTATAACGTGATGCAGCATAAGCCATATCCTTGGAATAGTATTTACCAAAGTTACCTTCGGAATCCACAAAAGGCACCAGCAGAGCTTCATTATCTCTTGTCAGACGCACCATCGTTTCATAGATGGCACCGTCGCCGTGGGGGTTCAGTTTCATGGTCTGGCCAACAACATTGGCAGACTTTGTTCTATCCCCTTTCAGAAGACCCATCAGATACATAGTATACAGCAGTTTTCTGTGGGAAGGCTTAAAGCCGTCGATTTCAGGGATCGCACGGGAAACAATAACACTCATGGCATAAGGCATGTAGTTCAGTTCCAGTGTATCTGTGATTCTCTGCTCCTGAATGAAATTATCTTTATATTCTTTTTTAGATGGAGTTTTTTTCTTAGCCATAGTCCACCTCTTAACTAATATCAATCATATCGAGGTATCTATGTCCCTCTTCTGCGATATATTCTTTTCTGCCTGCAAGGTTTTCACCCAGCAGCAGTTCAAAAATCTGCTGTGTACGTTCCGCTTCATCGGGCGTAACAAGGATCAGACGGCGTGTTTCGGGATTCATTGTAGTTTCCCACATCATTTCCGCAGCATTTTCACCCAGACCTTTGGAACGTTTGATCTTCACTTTGCCCTTCAGTTTGGAAGTGATCTGATTCTTTTCCGCATCTGTATAAGCGAAATATTTATCCTTCCCGTGACGAATTTCGTACAGGGGAGATTCTGCGATATAAACCTTCTTTTCGTAAATCAGAGAAGGAACCAGTCTGTAAATCATGGTCAGCAGCAGTGTTCTGATCTGGAAACCATCCACATCGGCATCAGTGCAGAGGATGACTTTGCTCCATCTCAGCTGTTCAATATCGAAGGAAGAAAGACCTTTATCGTGTTTGCTTGCCTTTACTTCCACGCCACAGCCCAGAACCTTCAGCAGGTCGATGATGATATCATTATTGAAAATTTTGTTGTAATCCGCTTTCAGACAGTTCAGAATCTTACCGCGGATGGGAATGATCGCCTGGAATTCCGCATCTCTGCCCTGTTTACAGGAGCCCAGAGCGGAATCACCTTCTACGATGTAGATTTCGCGTCTGCTTACATCTTTCGTACGGCAGTTAACGAATTTTTCCACGCGGTTATTCATATCCAGATTGCCTGTCAGTTTTTTACGGACATTGATTCTGGTATTTTCCGCTGTTTCGCGGCTGCGTTTATTCGCCAGCACCTGTGCCGCGATCTTGTCCGCATCCAGTTTATTTTCGATAAAATAAATTTCCAGCTGCTGACGGAAGAATTCTGTCATGGCATCCTGAATAAATTTATTTGTGATAGATTTCTTTGTCTGGTTTTCATAGCTGGTCATGGTAGAGAAAGAGTTGATGACCAGAACCAAACTGTCCTCTACATCGGTAAAAGTGATTTTCTTTTCATCTTTCTTATAAAGGCCGTTGTTTTTCAGATACTGGTCGATGGCATAGACAAAGGCATTCTTTACAGCTTTGTCTGGAGAACCGCCATGTTCCAGAAAACTGGAGTTATGATAGTATTCCAGCACATTGACATGGTTATTGAAACAAAAGGCCGTTTCAAATTTCAGTTTATATTCAGGCTTATCTTCACGGTCACGACCTTTGGTTTCTGTCTGCAGATAATGCACTGTTGTCAGACCTTTTTCGCCGCTCAGTTCTGTCAGATAATCCTTGATACCATCTTTATAACAATAGGAATATGTTTCCTTTGTTTCTTCATCATACAGTTCAAACAGGAGCCCTGCATTGACCACTGCCTGCTTTTTCAGTACATCCTGAAAATATGCCAGAGGAATGTTAATGTCTGTGAAAACGTCCCTGTCAGGACGCCATGTGATCTGTGTGCCTGTAGGGTGTTTTTCCGCCGCTTCCTTCATCAGGCCACCCACATTTTCACCCTTTTCAAAATGCAGCTGATAACACAGACCATCACGATAGATCACCGCATCCATATATTCAGACGCATACTGTGTCGCACAGGTACCCAGACCATTCAGGCCCAAACTGAACTCGTAGTTCTCGCCTGTATTGTTCTGATATTTACCACCTGCATACAGTTCACAGAAAACCAGTTCCCAGTTAAAGCGATCTTCCTTTGCATTATAGTCTACAGGAATACCACGGCCATGGTCTTTCACCATGATGGACTGGTCTTTATAGCGAATGATTTCGATCTTTTTACCATATCCTTCTCTCGCTTCATCGATGGAGTTAGAAAGGATCTCGAAAAACGCATGGGCACAGCCATCCAGCCCGTCAGAGCCAAAAATAACCCCTGGACGCAGACGAACACGATCCGCCCCCTTCAGGGAAGTGATACTTTCATTATTATAATTTGAATTTTGCTGCTTTGTCATAGCAATCTCTCCGTTCTATTTCGGGCAAACCCAACATATTGAAAAATCTACAGCTTGCCCCACTATATCTACTTTAACAGTATTGCACACCCCCTGTCAAGGCGAACACTCCAATTTCTGACAGCCTCAGAGGAAAATAGATTGCAAAAAAACTGGTGCATTGGTATAATATATTAGTTATAAGGGGACGTACTCAAGTGGTTGAAGAGTTCAGACTCGAAATCTGATAGGTCGGGCAACCGGCGCGTGGGTTCAAATCCCACCGTCCTCGTAACGAAAAACTCTGTCATGCGGCAGAGTTTTTTCTATTTTCGCAAAGAAAAAAGCGCCCACAGGACGCCCTTTCTACCATATTCAGCTGTCTGTCCGTCATCATGGCCTCCTTGCTTCCCTGCAGACGCACCAGACGGGATTCATATCCCAGAAATTCATTATAACGGAAGGATTCCTTTGTACCATCCTCCATAATGCAGTAAAAATGATACGAATACAGATGCAGCACCCGACCACATCTTCTTTTTCTGGTGATATAACTGCCATCCTTTAAAATAGAACGCTCTCTTACAAGGATCTCCACTCCTTCCTGCAGCCCCCTCTGGCAGGAAAAAGCCTTCAGCCATGTATGGTTCCATCTTCTCTTTTCCTTCATCTCTTTTCCCCCTT
>JAFZDV010000069.1 GCA_017560955.1 Anaerotignum sp. | reverse complement strand
AGCAGGCGATGGAGGAACTTCTCTTAAAATTCAAGAATCTGGATAAAGAGTGCCGCCATCTGGGGATCTATTCTCCCATTGACTCTGTTTCCGGCAGACTGAAAAAGCCTGCTAGCATTCTGGATAAAGCGGCGAGAAAACATATTGCACCTGAAAATATCGAGAAGGAAATCGAAGATATTGCAGGTATCCGAATCATGTGTCAGTTTGTAGAAGATATTCAGAAAGTGGTGGATATGGTTCGTGTCCGTACGGATATGACCATCGTGCAGGAAAAGGACTATGTAACACATATGAAACCCAGCGGTTACCGCAGTTATCATATCATCATCAAATATCCACTGAGCACTGCCCTTGGCCCTAAGGTGATCAATGCGGAAATTCAGATCCGAACCAATGCCATGAATTTCTGGGCAACAGCGGAACATTCCCTGCGCTATAAATACAGCGGCAATATCCCTGAAGATATTCAGGAAAGACTGACTAACTGTGCAGGTGCGGCGTTCAATCTGGATCAGGAAATGTCTACCATCCGCGGCGAAATCACCAATGCTCAGAGATTGAATGAGATCAGAAGCAGTATGACATCCAATATTCTGGAAAATATCCAGAAACTGCATTTTGTGGCAAAACTGGAGGATATGGATTCCATCAACAGAGAGTTTGTGGATATTTGGAACAGCAGAGATATTGATAAACTGCGTGCCTTCAATGAAAAACTGAATGTTCTCGTGGAAGTTTATCGCGTATAAGGAAGGAGAGAGGATGTATGGCGTTATATGCCATTGCAGATCTGCATTTTTCCTTCTCTACCAATAAGCCTATGGATATTTTCGGCGAACATTGGAAAAATCATAGTCAGAAAATCATCGATAACTGGAAGAATATCGTGACAGAGGAAGATACTGTTCTTCTTCCCGGTGACCTTTCCTGGGGGATGCGTATCGACGAGGCGGCGGCAGACCTGGATGTAATCTACAGTCTGCCCGGCAGAAAGATTTTACTGGGCGGTAACCATGACTACTGGTGGAAATCTTCCTCCAGACTGGAGGCCTGCTATCCCGGGATGCGTTTTCTGAAAAATGATTTTGATACATATGAAAACTGGGCGGTCTGCGGCACAAGAGGCTGGCTCTGCCCCAATGATGTACGATTTACAGAGCAGGATAAAAAGATTTACGAAAGAGAGCAGGTGCGTCTGCGGTTATCGCTGGATGCGGCCATGCGAAATGGTGCGGAAAACATCATCCTGATGATGCATTATCCGCCTATGAATGATAAAAAAGAAGATTCTGCATTTACAGAGTTATTCAAGGAATACCCCATCAGAAAAGTGGTTTATGGACATCTTCATGGAGAGGCCAGCCATGCCACAGGCTTTGAAGGGGAAAGATATGGTGTCGAATATGAACTGGTGGCGGCAGATTACATTGATTTCTGCCCCAAACGGATATTGTAAGGAGGGGAACGAGTTGGATATCGATAAGAAAAAATTAGTAACATTTCTTTGTGCTATGTGGCCCGGCGGCGGCTATATGTACTTTGGCATGATGAAAAAAGGTGCGATCCTGATGGCATTGTTTACAGCGCTGTTGGGACTGACCATGACCATCGGCTGGAAATTCCTTGCGTTCCTTTTGCCTGTCATCTGGTGCTACTGTTTCTTTGATACGTTCCATGTGGCAAAACTTCACGAAGAGATTAGAGCCATGGAAGATCAGGACTGCTTTGATAAGGTGGTTTCCTTCTGCAAGGATGACCCCCTGAAAAAATTCGAAGACAGAAAAACTGTCATTGGTGTGCTGATCCTGCTGACGGCCCTTTACACACTGATCTATGGTGTGCTGCTGCCTTTCTTCCGCTGGGGAGAACAGTTCTACTGGGTGCAGGTGACACTGACTGTGATCCCTACAGCAGTGGTTGCGGTTCTGCTCTTTATGGTAGGTAAAAATATCCTGCAGAAAGAACAGGACAGAAAAGCGGCTGAAGCAGAAGAAATCGGTGCGGAAGTTCTGGCTGAAGAGGTGGAAGAATCTACACTGGAAGAAGGCAATGTGGAAGAACTGGTGGAAGCGGTTCTGGCTGAGGAAACAGCAGAGGACATCGCGGAAGTTCTGGAAGCAGAACCTGTCGAAGAAGCGGCAGAAGAAATCATTGAAGAAGTGAAAGAAGAAAATATTGCGTAAAAAAAGAACCCTCGGGCAGATGCCTGAGGGTTTTGCTTTTTATTTTTTTGTTTTCTTTTTCGCAGCAGGTTTCTTTGCAACTGTTTTTTTCGCAGGGGATTTTTTTGCTGCCTTTGCAGGTTTTGTTTCCTCTTTTTTCTTTACGGAATAGCCGAAAGTACCCAGTTTTTTGCCCAGACCATAGTATGCACCGTGGGAATAGCAGATGGGTTTTGCCTTATCAAAGTGGAACTTGCCTGTTTCATCCAGGAATTCATCGCTGACCTGTACAGAAACCACTTCTGCAAGGAACATATCATGTGTGCCGAGAGGGATGATCTGTTTTACCTTACATTCAATGTTTACAGGGCTTTCGTAGATGATGGGTGCGTCGACCTTTTCGCCTTTTTTTGCTGTCAGGTTCATTACTTCGAATTTGTCCATATCTCTGCCGCTGCGTACACCACAGAAGTCGCAGGCATAGGCCAGTTTTTCTGTGACCAGATTGATGACGAGTTCGCCTTTTTCCTTGATGATGTTATAGGAATGACGGCTGGGACGGATGGATACATAAGTCATGGCAGGGTCAGAGTTGATAGTGCCTGTCCATGCGACTGTGATGATGTTTTTATTTT
>JAFZDV010000068.1 GCA_017560955.1 Anaerotignum sp. | reverse complement strand
TCCATGCCTTCTGCTTTTTTGAATTCGCCTACCAGGAAGTCGATAACTCTCTGGTCGAAGTCGTCACCACCCAGGTGTGTGTTACCATTTGTTGCCAGTACTTCGATAACGCCGTCGCCGATTTCGATGATGGAAACGTCGAATGTACCGCCGCCCAGGTCGTATACCATGATTTTCTGTTCGTTTTCGTTATCCAGACCGTAAGCCAGAGCTGCGGATGTGGGTTCGTTGATGATACGTTTTACATCCAGACCAGCGATTCTGCCAGCGTCTTTTGTTGCCTGTCTCTGAGAGTCATTGAAGTAAGCAGGTACTGTGATTACTGCTTCAGATACTGTTTCGCCCAGGTAAGCTTCTGCGTCTGCTTTCAGTTTCTGCAGGATCATCGCAGAGATTTCCTGAGGGGAATAACCTTTGCCTTCAATGTCTACTTTATAGTTTTCGCCCATGTGGCTCTTGATGGAAGCGATTGTGTTGTCAGGGTTTGTGATTGCCTGACGTTTTGCTGTTTCACCAACCAGTCTTTCGCCGTTTTTTGCAAAACCTACTACGGAAGGAGTTGTTCTTGCGCCGTCGCTGTTTACGATAACAACGGGCTGGCCACCTTCCATTACTGCTACACAAGAGTTAGTTGTACCCAGGTCGATACCGATAATTTTACCCATGATTTTTTCCTCCTAAAATATACAAATTACTTTTCAGTGTCTTAGTTTGCTACTTTTACCATACTGTGACGGATTACTTTTTCTTTATACATATAACCCTTCAGCATTTCCAGAACGACTTCGTTTTCGCCGTATTCTTCATTGTCTTCGTGAGCCACTGCTGCGTGCAGGTTGGGGTCGAATTTTTCGCCCACAGCCTTGATTTCTTCCACGCCAATGCCTCTCAGAACATCCTGGAACTGTGTCAGAGTCATTTTCACACCTTTGAAGAATGCATCGTTTTCGTCAACTTTGCCTTCCTGAACCATAACGGCTCTTTCCAGATTGTCGATGACCATCAGCAGTTTTTCTACTGTGCTTCTTACGCCATCATCATACATGCTTGCTTTTTCTTTTACTGTTCTTTTACGGAAGTTGTCGAATTCCGCCAGACATCTCTGATATTTATCCAGATTGTCAGCAGCCTGCTGTTCCAGAGCGGCGATTTTTTCGTCTTTTTCATCAACGATTTCCACTTCGCCTTCTTCTACAACTTCTGCTTCCACAGTTTCTGTTGCTTCTA
Organism: Anaerotignum sp.; assembly: GCA_017560955.1. GTDB lineage: Bacteria > Bacillota > Clostridia > Lachnospirales > Anaerotignaceae > Anaerotignum_A. Next base: position 3,188 of record JAFZDV010000068.1, on the reverse strand, counting down.
CTGTTTCTTCCACAACAGTTTCCTGTGTTTCCAGATTTTCATCCTTTTTCATTTCTTCCACTATATTCCCTCATTTCTAGGTATTTTTGTTATTTCCATCGGAAAGATTCCGTAATACACCTTCTATATTCTGCACCATACCATTCAGTACGGAAATTACCTGAGAATAATCCATTCGAGTGGGACCAACGATACCGATAGTACCTCTTGTATTGTCCCCCATCTTGTAAGTTGCCGTGATGACACTGCAGTCTTTCATACCCTGCACCGTGTTTTCACTGCCGATCAGGATCTGAATGTCATTGCCCTTGCTTTCTTCCAGCATAGTCACCAGAACATCTTTTTCTTCCAGTGTCTGGAACAGAGATTTTGCTTTCTGTATGTCAGAAAACTCAGGGAATGCCAGCATGTTTCTTGCACCGCTCATGTGAACCTGCACTTTTTCTGCCGCTCTCATGGTGATTTCGATGGCTTTCAGAATGGGTTCCAAGAGTTCCTGATATTCCTGCAGTTCCGCCTGCATCTTGCTGATGACAGCACCATCGATTTCATTCAGTGCAAAACCCTGCAGCACTCTGTTCAGGCAAATGCCCATGTAGAAGATTTTTTCTTCAGAAGGCACACTGTCCATTTTGATCACATGGTTTTTGATGAAGTTATCACCTGTCGCAATGACCAGCAGCAAGGATGTGCTGTCCAGAGGCAATAAACGGATCTGCTTGATGCGTGTTCTCTGCCCAACGGGTTCGGAAATAAATGTCGCATAATTTGTCAGCAGAGAAAGGGCTTTTGCTGTTTCCTCCATCAGATAATCGATTTGATTGATATCTCTGGAGATAACACCCTGCAGATATTTCTGTTCATCCAGGCTAAGTTCCTTCTGCTGCATCAGGTGGTCAACATAGAGTCTGTAGCCCATATCAGAAGGGATACGGCCGCTGGATGCATGGGGCTGTAAGATCAGGCCCATTTCTTCCAGGTCACTCATTTCATTTCTGATGGTCGCAGAGCTGATACCCAGGTTGTACTTTTTGGCAATGGTTCTGGAACCGACGGGTTCCGCCGTTTCAATGTAATCATTGATAATGGCCTGCAAAATCTGTATTTTTCTATCGTTTAACGCCATACCGCCGCCTCCTTTTTCCATTTTATTAGCACTCACCAGTTTTGAGTGCTAACTCACATGTATAAAGATAGCACTAGCCACCAAAGATGTCAAGTGCTAAAAACTAAAATTCTATTCATTTTACAACATTTTAAGAAATTCTTCAGAATTTGATCAGATCAGGAATTTCTCAAACACAAAATTGCTGATATCCACGCCTCTTTTGGTCAGTCGGATACCGATTTCATCCTCCTGCAGAAGGCCGTCTTTTTTCAGAGAATCAATCTGTTCGCCGTAAATATTTTTCATTTCATGTCCAAATCTTTCCCTGAATCTTTCAAAAGTGACCCCTTCCAGCAGACGCAGACCAAGGAACATGTATTCACCCATGGCATCCTCTTCTGTAATGATTTCCATATCTTCTTTTAATAAGGAAACCTCTCCATCTGCTTCCATATAAGCCTGCATATCATAAATATTATGGAAGCGTTCCCCGTTCATATAAGAATGAGAACCAAGGCCCATGCCAAGATATTCTTCCGCCTGCCAATAAATGCGGTTGTGTCTGCTCTGTCTGCCTTTTTTCGCAAAGTTGGAAATTTCGTACTGCTCATAACCCATTTCCGCCAGATATTCCACCGCCCAGTGGTACATTTCCCTGTCCAGCTCCTCTTCCGCAGGAGAAATCTCACCTTTTTCATATTTATCATAAAAAGGGGTTCCTTCCTCCAGAATGAGGCTGTATGCAGAAATATGTTCGGGATTCATTGCAACAATATTTTTCACCGTTTCCTGCCAGTCTGCCATTGTCTGATCAGGCAGAGCAAACATCAGGTCTGTATTCACATTTTCAAAACCAGCCTCTCTGACTGCCTGATAGTTTTCCTGAAAAACTTCGATGCTATGGATTCTGCCCAGACTTTTCAGCAGACGGTTCTGCCATGCCTGTACCCCCATGCTCAGGCGGTTAAAGCCCATTTTTTTCAAGGCATCTGCCATTTCTCTGACCAGTGTGCCGGGGTTAGCCTCTGTGGTGATTTCTGCGTCATCTGCAATATCCCAGTTTTCAAAAACTGCCTGCATCAGCTGTTCCAGCATGGGAATGGAAAGCGTTGTAGGTGTCCCGCCCCCGAAAAATACGGAAACCACCTTTTTATCCGTATATTCCGTAGCTCTTTTACGTATTTCCTGCGTCAATGCGTCTACATATCCCTGCATCATGTTTTCCTTTCCTGCCCAGGAAGGAAAATCGCAATACAGACATTTCTGCTTGCAGAACGGGATATGGATATATAAGCCAATGGTATTTTTCATATTACCACCTCAGATTTCAAAAGGATTTTCTTCATGATACCATGGAGGACTTTCTTTTTCAATCTCAGCAAAACATGAAAAATGCGTTATAAAATATGCATTTCCTTGAAATAACAGTCAAAAAATGGTATTATTATTTTTTGTAAAAAAACGAATCTATAAAAAAAGGATTGATATATATGAACCCATTTCACGATATGCAGACGGAAATTTATGAATATTTCCACAGCAGCAAAAAAACAAAAATCGCCATGTGGATCATCGTGGCACTTTTCCCTTTATATCTGACCTATGCCTGCAACAGCATCGCCTTTGGCACAAATAAAGGCATGACCGCTCTGCTGGAAAACAATGCAGGTGCATTCCTTCTGGGTGCGGTTGTGGTTTATCTGATTTTCGGCACATTTGCCTGCCTGACCAGACGCATCCCTCTGGCGGCTTTTCTGACTGCACTGATCTTCCTGATCATGCCCATCATCGATTACTTCAAAATGGCCCTTCTGGAAGTACACTTCTTTCCCTGGGATTTTGTATTTGCCAAAAATGCAGGCAGTTTCGGTACTTTCCTGACCGACCTGAAAGTCCCCGATATGGCATGGAATGGTATCTTCATGACAGTGTTTTATTTTCTGTTCATCCTGCTGATGAAACCAGAAATTCCCGTGGCATGGAAAAAACGCATCATTGGTACTCCTGTTCTACTGGCTTGTCTGTATCTGTTCTGCATGAACCCCACTGTACGTAATGGTTATGAAATGTTCGGTATTTC
>JAFZDV010000067.1 GCA_017560955.1 Anaerotignum sp. | reverse complement strand
GGGGGTTTAAAGCCATTGATGTCATCTGCATCACCCATTTTCATGCAGACCATATTTCCGGTTTGCCAGGTCTGCTGCTGACCATTGGTAATGCAGGCAGAACAGAACCCCTAAAAATGGTTGGCCCTGCAGGTCTGCAGAAGATCGTAGAAGGACTGACCATCATTGCGCCTGAACTGCCCTTTGAAATTGAATATATCGAACTGGATAAAGATGCGCCTAACCCTGTGCGCATCGGCGAATTTGAAATTCACCATTGTCTGGCTGACCATATGGTGCGCTGTCATGCTTACCGCATCGATCTGAACCGCAAGGGGAAATTTGATGTGAAGAAGGCGGAGGCACTGGGCTTGCCCAGACCTCTTTGGGGACGCGTACAGAAGGAAGGCAGTGTGGAATACAACGGACAGGTCTATACAGCGGATATGGTGCTTGGGGAAGCCAGAAAGGGCATCTCCGTGGCATACTGTACAGACAGTCGCCCTGTGGACCGCATTATGCAGTTTGTAAAAGGCGTACAGCTTTTCATCTGTGAAGGGATGTACGGCGAAGATGATAAAAAACAGAAGGCGAGAGAGAAGAAACATATGCTGTTTTCGGAAGCAGCCCAGATGGCGAAAAACGCCAATGTGGAAAGACTGTGGCTGACCCATTTCAGCCCTTCTCTGAATGAACCTGAAGAATGTTTGCCTGCGGCTCAGGCGATTTTTGCAGCAACTGAATTGGGTGAGGAAAGAAAGACCCTCACTATTGAATTCCCGAAGGAGGGATAAGAAAAGTATGAACGAAAAGAAAGATATTTATATTCTGGCTATCGAATCCAGCTGTGACGAAACAGCGGCAGCGGTAGTGAAAAACGGCAGAGAGGTGCTTTCCAACGTGATCTCCTCTCAGATCGACCTGCATACTCTGTATGGCGGTGTTGTGCCTGAGATCGCATCCAGAAAACATGTGGAAAACATTGACGGCGTAATTAAAAAAGCACTGGATGATGCGGAAATGAAACTGGAGGAAATGGATGCCATCGGCGTCACATACGGCCCCGGTCTGGTAGGTGCTCTGCTGGTAGGTCTGGCAGAGGCGAAAGCACTTGCTTATGCGGCAGACAAGCCTCTGATCGGTGTACATCATATCGAAGGTCACATCTGTGCAAACTATATTCAGAATAAGGATTTTGAACCTCCTTATATGGCTCTGGTGGTTTCCGGCGGCCATTCTCATCTGGTATATGTTTCTGACTATGGCAAATATGAAATCCTTGGCAGAACCAGAGATGATGCGGCAGGCGAGGCATATGATAAAGTTGCCCGTGCCATCGGTATGGGTTACCCCGGCGGCCCTAAAATTGATGCGGCGGCGAAACTGGGCAATCCCGATGCTGTGAAATTCCCCAGAGTATTTCTGGAGGAAGACAGTTATGATTTCAGTTTCAGCGGTCTGAAATCTGCGGTACTGAACCATGTGAATAAACAGAAAATGATGGGTGAACCCATTGTTCCTGAAGATATTGCGGCAAGTTTCCAGCAGTCTGTGGTGGAAGTTCTGGTAGGGAAGACCATCAAGGCGGCAAAGGCAAACGGTGTGCAGAAAATCGCGCTGGCAGGCGGTGTGGCATCCAACAGCACACTGCGCGGCAAAATGCAGGAGGCCTGCGAAAAGGAAGGCTTTACACTGAGTATTCCTTCTCCTATCCTCTGTACAGATAATGCGGCGATGATCGGCTGTGCGGCATATTATGAATATATGGCAGGGGTAAGAGATGGTCTTGACCTGAATGCGAACCCCAGCCTCAGACTGGGCGACAGATAAAAAAGAGCGAAGCAAAGGAGGAAGGACTTATGGCAACTATTTTGAACAGATACGACAGTATTATGGCAATGAATGTATGCGGTATGATCGAATTTGCGGAAGACCCTATGAAAATGGCCCGTCATCTGGAACACCATATGGAAGATGACATTGCCAAAACAAAAAGGGAAGGCTACGAACTGATCGACGACATTGAAAAACTGGAAGACGACAGGTCCGTTCCTAACTGTGAAGCGCTCCTGATTGCTAAGAAAGCAGAACTGATGAAACTTCATGAGATCCATGTAAAACTGCAGGATCAGCTGCATCAGATCACCAGTATGAAAGCAGTCATCTATGATACCTGCTACAGAAAGAAATAAGGAGGGATTCTGATGATCCGTCTGGCAACGATCCATGATGTCGATGAGGCAGAAAAAATATATGATGAGGTGCTGGATCACGAAGCGGAACACGGCACCACAACAAACTGGGTGAAAGGAAAATATCCCACCAGAAAAACAGCGGAAAAGGCGCTGGCGGCAGGTACTTACTATGTGGGTGAAGATGAAAACGGTCGTATTTATGGCACAGTGAATCTGAACCATATCCAGCCTGCGGAGTATGGAAATATCCCCTGGACGATGGAAGGCGAAGGAGACAAAGTATTGGTTGTACATACCCTTTGTGTTCGTCCTGACTGCAGAGGCAAAGGCTATGCAAAAGAGTTCATGGCTTTTGCGGAAAATCTGGCGAAAGAAAAAGGCTGCAAGGTCATCCGTTTGGATACCTGGGAAGGCAATGAGCCTGCAAAGAAAATGTATCCTGCTCTGGGCTACAGACTGGCAGGGGATACCCTGTTCTTCTTCGAGCAGGTCATCTGGGAAACATTGGTCTGCTATGAAAAGCAGATGAAATAAAAGGGGGCGTCATAAGAAAGGAGAATGCTTATGACAAGAGGAAGAGATGTTTTCTGGGG
>JAFZDV010000066.1 GCA_017560955.1 Anaerotignum sp. | reverse complement strand
ATAGCGCAGCATAGAGAAATGCTGGATCAGGTTCTGGAAATTTTCGACCTGCACCCCCAGCATGACCTGAACATCATGCAGGCAAGACAGACACTGGCAGGTATCACAACACGCGCCCTGACAGGTCTGGAAGAAGTCATGGGCAAGGAAAAACCCGATATCGTTCTGGTACACGGCGATACATCCACCACATTCGCTGGTGCTCTGGCTGCATACTATAATCAGGTAAAGGTGGGCCATGTAGAAGCAGGCCTGAGAACATATGATAAATATCAGCCTTTCCCCGAAGAAATGAACCGTCAGCTGACAGGTACACTGACAGATCTGCACTTTGCGCCTACACCTCTGGCGAAAGAACACCTGCTGAAGGAAAATATCGGTGAAGACGGTATCTTCATCACAGGTAATACTGTTATTGATGCACTGGCACATACCATCGAAGAAGATTACACATTCACAGTAGATGAACTGAATAAAATCGACTTCAAAGGCAAACGTGTCATCGCAATGACAGCCCACAGAAGAGAAAATCTGGGCGAACCCCTCCGCAACATCTGCCACGCAGTAAAAAGACTGGTGGAAGAATATCCCGACGTGGAAGTGGTTTACGCTGTGCATAAAAACCCTGCCGTTGTAGAACCCGTACATGAAATTCTGGGCGGCAACGACCGTATCCACCTGACAGACCCTCTGGATCTGAAGGATATGCATAACCTGATGTGCCGTTCCTTCTTTGTTATGACAGACAGCGGCGGTCTGCAGGAAGAAGTACCTTCCATGGGCAAACCTGTACTGGTGCTGCGTAATGTAACAGAACGTCCCGAAGGCGTAGAAGCAGGTACACTGAAACTGGCAGGTACAGACGAAGAAACCATTTACCAGCTGGCGAAAGAACTGCTGGATAATAAGGAAGAATACGAAAAAATGGCGCAGGCGAAAAATCCCTTCGGTGATGGTCAGGCCAGCCGCCGTATCGTGGAAAGCATTCTGTACCACTTTGGTAAGAAGGCAGAAAGACCCGATGAATATGTACTTCGTATGGAAAATAAAAAGAAGGAGGCAAAACCCATGAAAGAAGAAAGAATGGCGATCCTGAATATGCTGGAAAAAGGCATCATCACAGTAGATGAAGCAGAAAGACTGCTGAATACAGTAAATAACGGCATGGGTCTGGAAAAAGACGGCATCAGAAACGTAGTAGGCGGCATGCTGGGCAAAGCAGGCGCAGCCCTGACTGCAGTAGCGGATAAAGTGAAAGAAAACCCTACAGTGAAATCCGCAGCAGATAAAGTGGCAGCAAAAACAGAAGACCTGCAGCCTAAAGTATCCGAAGCAGCTTTCCGTATGAGAGAAAAAATGGCGGAAAAATCCGAAGACCTGCAGCCTGCAGTACGCAGCGCAGCTTTCCGTATGGCAGAAAAAGCCAGCGAAATCAAAGAAGATATGGCAACATATTATGAAAAACTGAAAGAAAAAAGAAACCGTGACGAAGCAGAAGACTGGGATGATATGGATCTGGAAGAACTGGATGCAGAAGAAATCGCAGCATATATGGAAGCAAACGGCGTAGCAGCAGAAGCAGCCGTTGCAGTTGCGGAAGATGCAGCAGAAGAAGCGGCTGAAATTCCCGAAGATGAAATGATCACACCCGAAATGAACAAATACCTGAATAAGGTAGAAGATGTTCTGGAAGGCATGGGCGAACAGATGGAACAGCTGAATGATATGGAAGCATTCCTGACAGCTGCTTTCGGCGAATTCGACCCTGCAGAATGGGAAGATGACGAGGAAGAAGAAACAAAATAATCATCTGTAAATAAAGAAAGGAATCGGTTTTTGCCGATTCCTTTTTGTTTTTTACAGATCCATTTCCCAGAATTCTTCCCAGACATCTGTGCCATCATTGGTCCAGTCTGTCATTTTTTCCTTTCTGGTTACGGCAAACCCCAGACCTGCGTATTTTTTTCTGGCTGCAGTCAGTGGTTCAGCGGTGGAGAGATAGAGATGGCTCAGATTCCATTCCTTTGCATGTGTCATTGCAGTATCCAAAAGGGCATCGGCGATGCCTGTGCCGCGGTATTCCTTTTCCAGAATGAACAGACGCAGGTGTCCCAGTCCTGTTTCTTCTTCCTGCAGCATGATAGAGCCGACAGGTTTGCCGTCCACATCAGCGACCCACATTTGAGCATGGTCATTTTTGGGCAGAGCGGCAAAATCATAAACTACCTGTTTTGCAAAGGCAACAAAGGTATCATTCCAGTTGTATTCTTCCCGATAGATTCGGTCATGGGCATCAGCAACAAAATCTTCTTCCCCTTTTCTGTAAGGGCGGATGGTATAATTCACATTTTTCATCATAAATTCCCCTCGTTCCTCTTTGGTATATTAAGAATAGTTTATTCTTGTTTGGAGAAAAATACAAGATTATCTTGCATCATACAATCTGCGGATGAGGTTCCATGTGACAGGCCCGACGGCTCCGTTGACTGGAAGTCCATTCTGAGCTTGCAGAGCGGAAACGGCCTCCATCGTCTGGTTGCCGAAATAGCCTGTGACAGGAATGACAGGGATGACACCTGTATATTCGGCGATCCCCCTGAGGTAGGTCTGCAGATCGCGGACAGATTCGTTCTGCTGTCCCTCCGACAGGAAGAAACCAGGGTATGGTTTGGCTCTGTTTCCTTCAATACCGGGCGGCAGAGTGCGGAGGATATCCTGATAGGCCTGTTCCAGCTGGATCCATGTCTGCAGTCCCACGATGCCGTCTGCAGGGATGCCCAGCAGATTCTGAAAAGTAATGACGGCGGCGGTAGTGGAAGGGCCGAAAATGCCGTCGACGGTAACGGAGGGCAGTGCGCCGTCGCTGAAATAAGCAATGAAGTTCAGATAATATTGTAATGTCTGCACATCGATGCCTGTTTCGCCTTCCTGCAGTACTTCAGGGAAGGGGCGAGTCGCTTCTGCGGCTGTCAGTCCTTCGCTGGTCAGTTCATTTAACCGCTTTACGCCATTATAAATATATTTCAGCTGATACCATGTGGCTTTTCCGACAATGCCGTCAGGGTTCAGGTTGAAAATCCGCTGAAATGCCTGCACCGCATTTCTGGTGCTGATACCAAAAATACCGTTGGGGTTTTCAATGAGGGGGATGGCAGGATAATTCTGGCGGATGCGATTCAGCTGTAACTGAATGGTTTTTACATCGTTTCCCGAAGAGCCCACACGGAGGGGGATTCCCGGATAAGAAGGGATATTTGCATCGATAGGAGCGTTTTCCACGATGCCGATATCATTTCCATAATAATATTGTAAAATTTCATAGGGGGTCAGCCCTTGTTCCGCCAGTGACACAGTCCCCCATTGGGAAAGACCAGCGCAGGTGGTGGTCGTGCCGTTGCAGTAGGCGGTGAAGAAGGGGTCGATCCGTCCCTGTCTGACCACATAATCATTGAAGATCTCATCCACGATGCGGCT
>JAFZDV010000065.1 GCA_017560955.1 Anaerotignum sp. | reverse complement strand
TGTCTACAACAGGACCACGTGCTGTGTTCAGCAGGATAGCATTTTTCTTCATCAGTGCGATTTCTTTTGCGCCGATCAGGCCTTTTGTTTTATCGTTCAGAGGAACATGCAGGGAAACGATATCGGATACTTTCAGTACATCTTCCAGAGACATATATTCGATGCCCAGACCTTCCATTTCGGGTTTTACAGTTCTGCTGTAAGCAACAACTTTGCAGCCGAAAGCCTGTGCGATTTTTGCAACTTTACCGCCGATGGCACCTGTGCCAACGATACCGAATGTTTTGCCAAACAGTTCGCCGCCAACCAGACCTGCTTTTGTACCTTCTTTACGGCATACTGTATCGCAGGGAGGGATATTTCTCAGTACGGAGATTGCCAGACCAAAAGCCAGTTCAGCAACTGCGTTTGTGGAATAACCTGCTGCGTTGCAAACTGTGATGCCTTTTTCTTTACAGAAATCTACGTCGATATGGTCAACACCTGTGAATGCTACGGAGAGCAGTTTCAGGTTTTCGCATTTTTCGATAACATTTTTACGGAAAGGCTGGTTTGCGATGATGATAATATCTGCATCTTTGCCGCGTTCTGCCAGTTTATCCTGATCTTCTTCTTTTGTGCCGTAAGCAACGATTTCATGGCCTCTTGCCTTCACTGCCGCTGTTGCTTCTTCCAGTTTTTCGGGTGTGATGCCCAGGGGTTCAATGATAACGATTTTCATGGGATGTTCCTCCTTACAGGGTCGATAATAAACATGAGTTCATCGTACAATAAAATTTTGTTCATTGCAATATTCTTTAACAAAATATAATGTATACATGATATAATATAGAAAATTGTTTTTAAGGAGGAATACAAAATGAGCGTTTTGTTTTTAGAATACCCCAAATGTACCACATGCAAGAAGGCAAAAGCATGGCTGGAAGGCAATGCTATCGCTTTTGACGACAGACACATCGTGGAAAACAACCCCACAGCAGAAGAACTGAAAACATGGTGGCAGATGAGCGGTCTGCCCCTGAAAAAATTCTTCAACACAAGCGGCCTGCTGTACAAGGAAATGCAGCTGAAGGACAAACTGCCCGAAATGAGTGAAGAGGAACAGATCGCACTGTTGGCAACTAATGGTATGCTGGTAAAAAGACCTCTCATCATCGGGGAAGATTTCGTTCTGGTTGGTTTCAAGGAAGCAGAATGGGAAAAACTGAAATAAATGATGAAAAAGACCCCAAAGGGGTCTTTTTTGTCGGGAGAGCGCACGCAGGAGCAACGACCATTTTAAAAAAGAGCCTTTCGGCTCTTTTTTTATTTGTACCAGCTTCCCAGTTCAGGTTCTTCCTTCTCCGATGCGGCGATGATCACTTCACCACCTTTGGGGTCGATGATAAAGCGATACGGTTCGCCATCTTTTCTGGCAAATATCATATAATACTGCTCTTCCTGCATTTCTTCCTCATAGAAAGATTTATCCACTGCATCCTGATAAACCCATCTGCCATAGAGCCAGCCCAGATATTCCGCATCTTCATAGCCTTCCGCCGCCACGATGCGTTCTGCAGCATATACATTCCGATATCCCTGCAGACGGGGCACAAATACTGTTGTCACAATAACAATCAGAGAAATCACCAGCAGTGCAAAGGAATAAACCAGATTTCTATCATATTTCTCCAGATCCGCCAGTTTTGCCAGCCACAGAACAATAGGGATCAGGCAGAACCACTGAATCAGAAACAGCACCTGCCCTGTAAAGGCGGTAAAAGCCGCAACGGCAACCGTTACAACAGAAATCAGAATGAGTTCCGCTTTTACATTTCTCTCCTTCTGCACCTGAATCCGCAGAGAATCCTTCTGCATCCAGAAAACGATGGCTGTACCAAGGGTCGCCCCCAAAAAACCGCCTGTATTCGTTTTCAGGATTTCTCCATATAAAATCTTTTCTGTGAGGAACAGCACCACCAGTGCCACCATCCAGCAGAATACAGCAAGATTCAGCAGTTTTTTCCGTTTCTCTTCGTGTTTTTCACTGTTTTCTTCCCATTCCAGAAACCACATGGGCCTCCCCCTTTCCGTTTATGCCAGACCTTCCTTCTGCAGAAAGGCTTTCAGTTCCAGCAAGTCTTCATCATAAGTTGCCTGCAGAGCGCGGTTATAGATGACCGCCGCAGGATGATAAAGGGCAAATAGCGTTCTGCCGTCAGCCAAAGGAGTAGGTTTACCATGATAATCCCCGATGACTGCTTTCTTTTCGCCTGTCACGGCTTTCAGGGGCACATTCCCCAGCGTCACCACCACTTTGGGAGAAATGACCTTGATTTCCTCCAGCAGGAAAGGCAGGAAGAAGGTAATTTCATCGCTGGAAGGAGGACGATTCACAGATTTTCCCGTTTTGGGGCTTTCTTTTGTGGGGCGCAGTTTCACCACATTGGAAATATAAATTTCTTCTCGTTTCAGCCCAACCACTTCCAGAAAGGCAGACAGGTTTTTCCCAGCCTTGCCCACAAAGGGACGGCCCTGCTTTTCTTCATCGCCGCCGGGGGCTTCGCCGATCATCATCAGGGCAGGGTTTTCCGCACC
>JAFZDV010000064.1 GCA_017560955.1 Anaerotignum sp. | reverse complement strand
CCCATTTCGCAATTAATCAGACCAAGCAGATTTCTTGCCTGTATATTATTTTTATCAAAAAGAAGGCTTTGTTCCAGATTTGCCGCTGCACCGGAAAGATCTCTTTCCTCCGCCAGTTTTAATGCTTCATTATATAAACGGATAGAAGCACCACGGGTTTTACGGAACACAAAAACATCGACCCCACAATCGGGACAATGGCCGCCCTCGAAATATTCAAATCCACAATTCGGGCATTTCATGTCATTCTCTCCTTTAGATCAATCCTGAGATGTCTGTTTTTTGTCTTTTGCAATATGCTGTAAAATATCCAGCAGATCCTGCATCTGAGAAGGCTGCAGGGCATCTTCGATCTGGTCGATTTCCATAATAGGCTGATATCTGCTCAATTCATCTTTAAAATTAAACACAGGTCATACCTCCGTTTCAAATTATCTGTTCAAAATATAGGTTCTCATGGCACCGATCATATACAAAGAACCACAGCAAAGAATAACACCGTCTGCAGAAGTAATAGAAAGGGCTTTTTCAAAAGCATTTTCGATTTCTTTTTCCATATAGATCGTACCTTCATAATCAGAGATAGAACGCGCAAGAGAAAATACATCTAATTTACGTTCACTGTGAGGCTCTGTCAGAATGACAGCCTCTGCATGGGGAAGGATATACTCCGCCATCTTATCATATTCTTTGTCACCCAAAACCCCAAGGATCAGAGTGACTTTTTTATTATTAAAATAAGTTTTAATGGAATTTGCCAGCTGATAAATGCCATCAGCATTATGAGCACCATCAAGGATAACAAGTGGTGAATTGTTACAAATTTCCATTCTGCCCGGCCAGCGAGCATTTTTCATACCTGTACGAATCGAATCTTCCGAAAGGGTAAGACCTCTTTCGCGAAGAACAGCACAGGCCTCCAATACAGTAATACAGTTTCCAATCTGATAGGAACCCAATAAATGTAATTTCACATCCTGCATATCCAGCAAGTCTGTTTTTACAGAGAATACTGTACCTGCCAAAGATTGGGAAGAAATATGTACTTCTGCATGATCGGGACAATAGATAGGAGCATTCATCTCCCTTGCTTTAGTCCACATAATATTATATACTATTTCGCTCTGAGAATACAACACCACAGGGCAATTTTTCTTAATGATACCAGCTTTTTCTGCCGCAATTTTTTCAATGGAATCGCCAAGAAAATCTGTATGATCAATACTGATAGACATGATCAGAGAAAGCAGAGGGGCTGGTACGATATTAGTAGCATCATATTTGCCGCCAAGACCAACTTCCAGAATTAGGATATCTACTTTCTGCTGTTCAAAATAATGGAAAGCAGCTCCTGTCACGATTTCAAAGAGCGTAGGAACCGCCTGACCTTCTTCTGCCAGCTGCAAACAGATTTCTTTCATCAATGTGATTTCTGCAGCAAAGTCTTTATCAGAAATCTGCTGACCATTGATGGTAAATCTTTCATTATATTTATCCAGATGGGGAGAAGTATACGTACCCACACGATACCCTGCTGCCTGCAGAATAGAAGAGAGCATAGCAACAGCAGAGCCTTTCCCGTTTGTACCAGCTACATGGATCACGGAAAGCCTCTGTTCAGGATTGCCAAGTTTATTGCAAAGAGCCTGGATGCGTTCTAATCCGGGAACGGAACCAAAACCAACCTCTTCTTCCAGATAATGGATACATTCATTATAATTCATGATTTATCTCCCGATCTTCAAAATATTCCATCTTTATTATAACTGTTTAACTGGGATATCGCAACTATCTTAAGAAAATTGAAAGGTTTTAAATGAAAACTTTACAATAGCACCTTGTAGGAAAACGAAGAAAAATGTATAATAATATGATGTAAAAAAGAAAGGAGTATCTTTTCATGAATGATAGATTTGACAGAGATGAATTTTCTAATACAAGATATCCTCGCAGAGCAGAAAGACAGCCTGTTACTTTTGGGTCTGATAAAAAACAGACATTAACAGAAAAAAATTATTTTTTTGAAAGCGAAATTGTGAACAAAGAATTATATCGCGAAAAAGAAGAAAATACCTATTTTGCGGATCACTCAGAAGCACCTGTAAGAAAGGAGCATTCTATGCACGATAAAAAAACTCAGAAAAACGGGAAACGTAATCATAAACGTCGAAAAAAACGTCATCTGACAAGTTTCGCAAAAGGAGCAATTGTACTTCTGATTGCTTTAGTTGTCGGTGGCGGTATGTTCTTTGCTATGAATAGAGTGATGAACCCTCCTGTTGAAGAAATGGAACTGTCTGGTACAACAGTAACAGTGACCATTCCTGACGGCGCTGGTACTGAAACTATTGCTAAAATTCTGAAAGAAAATGATCTGATCAGCAGTGTGTTTGGTTTTAAACTGACAAGTAAACTGGAAGGTTTTGACGGCACTTACAAACAGGGGACTTATAACATTGATACAGGCATGACAAAACGCCAGATCATGGAACTGCTGCAGAGTGGTAAGGTTGCAGAAGATCTGAAACTGATGGTTCCTGAAGGCTATACTGTAAAACAGATTGCTGAAAGAGCAGAAGAAGCTGGTATCTGTACTGCAGAAGAATTCCTTAACGAAGTAAATAATGGAACTTTTGATTATGATTTCCTGAAAGACCTGCCTGAAAGACAGTATCGACTGGAAGGTTATCTTTTCCCTGATACTTATTTCCTGTCTGAAACATATACAGCACACGATGTGATCGATCTGATGCTGAAACGTTTCGATCAGATGTATACAGAAGAATATCGAAATGCTGTTGCATCCAGCGGTAAAACACTGGACGAAATCGTAACATTGGCATCTATGGTAGAAAAAGAAATCAAACTGCCCGAAGAAAGAGCCAGAGCAGCAGGTGTTATGTATAACCGACTGAGAGATGGTATCACTCTGGGTATTGACGCAACAGTTCTTTATGCAGTGGGTAAAACGGCAGGGGACCTGACACAGGATGATCTGAATTTCGATTCTCCTTATAATACCCGTAAAAACTATGGTCTGCCTTTAGGCCCCATTTCCAACCCCGGCGAAGCATCTTTTAAAGCTGCGCTGTATCCTGAAGAACATAAATATCTGTATTATGTTGTTGAAGCAGTTGGCAAGGATAATCATGTATATTGCGAAACTTATGACGAATTCCTGAATGCAAAGGCAGCATATAATGCCAGCGCACAGTAAAAAATAGGAGAGAAGAAAATGAATTATGTAACAGACGATACAATGAACGCGTACCTTCGTACGGTTCAGCCTTTATTTGAAGGTACATTGGGTGAGATCCAAAGAGAGGCTATGGCTGCAGATGTGCCTATCGTGCCTCCTGAAGTAGCTCGATTTATCAGCGTACTGCTGACAATGCAGAAACCCAAGCATATTCTGGAAATCGGTACAGCAGTTGCCTTTTCTGCCAGCATGATGTGTCAGTTCCTGCCCGAAGATGGCACCGTAACAACCATCGACCGTTTTGAAGTAATGCTGAAAGATGCCCGCGTTAACATCAAACGCATGGGTCTGGAAGATAAAATCAAAATTCTGGAAGGGGATGCAGCAAACATCCTGCCTACACTGGAAGGCCCCTATGATGTAATTTTCATGGATGCTGCAAAAGGTCAGTATCAGGCATTCCTGCCTCACTGCCTGCGTCTGTTGCGTGTTGGCGGTCTGCTGATCGTAGATGATGTACTGCAGGGCGGTACCATTGCCCAGACTCGTTTCAGCGTTCCCAGAAGACAGAGAACGATTCATAAAAGACTGAGAAACTTCCTGTGGGATATTTCCCATCACGAAGCACTGGAAACATCTATCGTTCCCATTGGTGATGGTGTTGCCCTGTGCTATAAAAAGAAAGAAGCAGAATTTAAAGAATTTGAAAAAGGAGAAGACGATGCAGAATAAAAAGAAACTGGAACTGCTGGCACCCGCTGGCGATCTGGAAAAACTGAAAATTGCTGTACTGTATGGTGCAGATGCAGTATATATTGGCGGCGAGGCTTATGGCCTGCGTGCAAAAGCAAAAAACTTTGATATCGACACTATGGCAGAAGGCGTTAGATTTGCCCATGAACATGGTGTAAAAGTATATGTAACAGCGAATATTTTTGCTCACAATATGGATTTTGAAGGTATGGCTGAATACTTCAAAGCAGTAGAATCCATTGGTGTAGATGCACTGATCATTTCTGATCTGGGTGTATTCTCTGTTGCAAAAGAAGCTGTTCCTAACATGGAAATTCATGTTTCCACTCAGGCAAACAATACAAACTATAAATCTGCTCAGATGTGGTACAAACTGGGCGCACAGCGTGTCGTTGTAGCCCGTGAACTGTCCATGAATGAAATCAGAGAAGTGCGCGACAATATTCCTGAAGATATGGAAATCGAAGCATTTGTTCATGGCGCAATGTGCATTTCCTATTCTGGCAGATGCCTGCTGAGCAACTACATGACAGGCAGAGATTCCAACAAAGGTGAATGTGCACATCCCTGCAGATGGAAATACTATCTGGTAGAAGAAAACAGACCTGGTGAATATATGCCTATTGAAGAAAATGAAAGAGGCACATATATCTATAACTCTAAAGACCTGTGTATGATCGAACATCTGCCTGACATTGAAGCAGCAGGTATTTACAGCCTGAAAATCGAAGGTCGTATCAAAACACCTTTCTATGTAGGTACAGTTGTAAAAGCCTACAGACAGGCAATTGACGATTACTACAAAGATCCTGAACTTTATAAGGAAAGAATTCCTTATTATCTGGCCGAAGTATCCAAAGCAAGCCACAGAGAATACACAACAGCGTTCTACTATGGCAAACCTGATGGCAACCAGCAGGTATATACAAACAACTCTTACATCCGTGAATATGATTTTATTGGTATGGTTCAGGAAGACTGGGATGCTGAAACAGGTTATGCTGTTATTGAACAGAGAAATAAGTTCTCTGTTGGTGAAGAAATCGAAGTTATGCCTGCAAAGGGCGATTCCTATTCTATGATCGTAACTGAACTGATCAATGCAAATGGTGAATCTGTAGATTCTGCACCTCATCCTCAGGAAATCCTGAAAATGAAATTTGATAAGCCTGTACACAAATTTGATATGCTGCGTAAAATTCCAGCAGATCTGAAATAAATTTCTGTTTTTACAGGGAATGAAACTGTTCTAAAAGGGTATTATTCAGAAAGAATGGTAAAACTATGGAATTAACACAATGTATTAACTACTTACTGACAACTTCACAGCATACAGTTTTCCAGTATCTTAGCGGAAAACTGACTGAATACGATCTGACACCTTCTCAGTATGGTGTACTGAGCTGCCTGTGGCAGAGAGAATTTGCCACACCCAAACAGATTTCTGAAATCCTTTGTCTGGAAACATCTACAATTTCCGGTGTTTTGGATAGAATGCAGAAAAAAGGATTAATTGATCGTGTCATTAACAAAGAGGATCGCAGAGAGGTTCGTGTTCTTCCAACAGAAAAAGGAAAGGCATTACAGGAGCCTATTACAAAAATCATTGATGAAGTGAATGAAGAAGTGTTAAAATGCTTTACGGAAGAAGAAGTAGCAGCATTAAAAAATGCGTTACGTATCATTGCCGACGGCAGTCATTTTAAATAAAATATAAGAAGCAGACTTTGGATTGATTATCAAGAAAAAGGCTGCTTTTTTATTTATAAACTTATGTAGCAGGGCATTGCCCTGTTATTCATTTAAAGCAGTATTCAGTTTTTTCAATGCCTTTTTTTCGATTCTCGATACATAAGAACGGGAAATGCCTAAAATCGCTGCGATTTCCTGCTGTGTTTGCGGTTCCTTATTCCATAAACCGTAACGAAGAATAATGACCAATTGTTCTCGTTCTGTCAGAGATTCTCTGACGGCATGCAGCATTTTTTCAGACTGAATCTGTAATTCTAATTGATCGGCAAAATCAGGTGTGTCACTATACACGACATCTAACATTACGATTTCATTACCATCACGATCTGTACCGATCGGTTCATGCAATGATATATCATTCTGATATTTTTTGGCAGTTCGTAAAGACATCAATATCTCATTTTCTATACATCTGGAAGCATATGTCGCAAGGCGTATGCTTTTTTCATTGTCATAGGAAAGAATCGCTTTGATGAGCCCAATAATACCTATAGATATCAGTTCTTCCTGATCTCTGTATAAATTATGGTATTTTTTCGCAATATGTGCTACCAGTCGTAAATTATGAAGGATCAATTGTTGTTTTGCACATTCTCGTTCTTCGTCTGTACCATTATGCAGCAATAACAGATACCTTTCTTCTTCCTCCTTTGAAAATGGTTTTGGAAAGGAACCGAAAGATGAAAATCCGCATAAAAATAATGCTGTCAGGATCAGCAGCACAAAACAACACCTCCATAACTCAGATATTTTATTGTATGGATGCGAAAAGCTGTTTGTGCGTGTCTGAATCCATTTAATTCTGTCCTATTTTCATTTTGCGTGTCGATATATCACTGACTTTGCGGTGAAAACAAATGCAAAGCCGATATTGTATTCGTTATGATAAAAGAAAAGGAGGACGTCTATATGGAATTAAGTTTCAGTAAAAAGAATAAAACGGTCATTATTATGGTATCTGGAGAAATCGATCATCATACATCAAAAGAATTACGATGGCAAACAGAAAGTGCCTACATCGATATGAGTGTTAAAAATATCATTTTCCATTTCGAAAACGTAACTTTTATGGATAGTTCCGGCATAGGTATGCTGATTGGCAGATATAAACAATTACAATCCATTGGGGGCAAAATCAGTGTCGTATCTGCAAATGAAAAGATAACAGAAATCATGCAATTTTCAGGATTGTCTAAGTTAATTCCTTTATTTGATACAATAGAAGATGCTTTTTCTTATACAGAAGGGAGGGAGCATCATGCAGTATGAAAACGAAGCAAGAGTACTCTTTACTTCAAAATCTGAAAACGAAAGATTTGCGAGAGTATTTATTGCAGGATTTCTGACCCCTCTTGATCTAACAATTTCAGAAATGACAGAAATAAAAACTGCAGTTTCTGAGGCGGTGACAAATGCGATCATTCATGGATATGAAGAAAAAAGAGGAAATGTAGAATTATTCTGTGCGTATAGAGAAAACAAAGTATACATAGAAATCGCAGACAGCGGTTCTGGTATTGAAAATATCACACTGGCAAGAGAACCTCTTTATACATCTAAACCTGAAATGGAACGCTCTGGAATGGGTTTTACGATCATGGAAACCTTCATGGATCAAATACATATCCAAAGTGAGGAAGGAAAAGGCACAAGAATATTTATGGAAAAGACCTTTACAAAGGAGTGAGGGGACTTGGAACATATCTATGAGTGCATCAGACGCGCGCAAGAGGGCGATAAAGAGGCAAAAGAGCAATTGATCAGGGAAAATAACGGCTTGATCTGGAGCATCGTAAAGCGATTCTCAGGTAGGGCAGAACAGGAAGATCTTTATCAGATAGGAGCAATCGGATTGCTAAAATGTATCGAAAAGTTTGACTTTACATATGAAGTGAAATTTTCGACTTATGCAGTGCCTATGATCATAGGAGAAATCAAGCGGTTTCTAAGGGATGACGGAACAATAAAAGTCAGCCGCAGTTTAAAAGAACTTTCCTTTCGCATCAGACAATTACAAGAAGAGTCTATAAAGAGAGACAATAAAGAACTGACGATCAGTGAATTAGCTGAGAAACTGGAAACAAATGTAGAAGAAATCATTCTGGCTATAGAATCTACAAGAGAAGTAGAAAGTCTATTTAAAACAATCGGGGAACAAAATGGTCAGACTTTTCTGATAGATCAATTAAAAACATCATCTGAAAACGATATCCTATTAGAAAATATTTCTTTGAAAGAAGCGCTGAACTATCTGAATGTTAAAGAACGACAGATCATTTTCATGCGATATTATCAGGACAGAACACAGACAGATATAGCAAAACAGCTTGGGATTTCACAAGTTCAGGTTTCCAGAATAGAGAAAAGGGTTCTGCAGAGTATGAAAAAATCAATGCAATAAAAAAGACCGGTTCGTCCGGTCTATTTTTTATAATTTTCTGCCACATTTCGGGCAATATTCATATTCTGGTGTAAGAAGATAGCCGCAATCGGGGCAATTATTCGTTCTGCTTCGATCCATACCAATAATCACTAAATCATCTTCCCTCAGCAGAATATTTTCACCATTTTCAATGGCTTTACCCAGTTCTTTGTCAATAGAAAACACCGTATTGCAGCAAGTAGACACAGCATAATACTGTTTACCCCATTTAAAAAGAGGAATGAAAAAGAAGCTGAAATAAGTATATACCATGAATACGGAAATACTGCTGTAACGACCACATTTTTTACAGATCATTGTCTGTCTGAAAAAATCGAAATCTTTTCTTCCCTGTGCGATACCGCCAATAAATATCATAAAAACACATCCTGTCACTAAATTTAAAGAATTCATTTTACAAGTACTGGTTATCATGATAAAATAGATACGAATAAATTGCAACCATTTTCGGAGGAGGGGAATCATATGAAAGTATCTCGTCTTGTAGTAAGTGCAGTTTCTCTGGCTGTATCTGCAGCACTGCTGACACTTAGCATTATCGATCTGATCCGTAAGGAAGAATATTAATTAAGAAGTATATAATTTTCAAATACGGAAAAACTGTTATTAAACAGAAATGATAGCACTGACGATTGAATTTGCTGGATTTCTCTATCTATTCTTCGTCAGTCTTTCTTTTTTATATTTTTTCAGAAAAATAACAGTTTTTTCTATTTTTTTGTTGTAAAAAATTTTATTTGTGTTATACTAAATGCATTAGGACGGATTGCGACACAGAAAGCAAAAAATGTCCCACATGATGAACATTCACTTTTAAGGAGGATATATATTATGGCAAAAGTTGGTATTAATGGTTTTGGTAGAATCGGTCGTCTGTTCTTCCGTGCAGCTCTGGAACGCGGTGATATGGATATCGTAGCAGTAAATGACCCTTTCATCGATGTAGATTATATGATCTATATGCTGAAATATGACTCTGCTCATGGCAGATTCCATGGTCAGCTGGAAGAAAAAGACGGTAAACTGATTGCAAACGGTCACGAAGTTATCGTATACAACTACATGAACCCTCAGGATATTCCCTGGAAAGATGCAGGCGTTGATTACGTTCTGGAATCTACAGGTCTGTTCACAACAATGGAAAAAGCAGCAGCTCATTTTGAAGGCGGCGCTAAAAAAGTTATTATTTCCGCTCCTTCCGCAGATGCTCCTATGTTTGTAATGGGTGTTAACCACGAAACATATACAAAAGATATGACAATCGTTTCCAATGCATCCTGTACAACAAACTGTCTGGCACCTCTGGCTAAAGTTATCAATGATAACTTTGGTATCGTAGAAGGTCTGATGACAACAGTACACTCCATCACAGCAACACAGAAAACAGTAGATGGTCCTTCCAGAAAAGACTGGAGAGGTGGCCGTGCAGCTGCAACAAATATCATTCCTTCCAGCACAGGCGCTGCAAAAGCAGTAGGTAAAGTTATCCCTGAACTGGCTGGTAAACTGACAGGTATGTCCTTCCGTGTTCCTACAGTTGACGTATCTGTTGTTGACCTGACATGCCGTCTGGAAAAACCCGCAACATATGAAGAAATCAAAGCTGTTATCAAAAATGCTTGTGAAAATGAAATGAAAGGTATCATGGATTATACAGAAGACGATGTAGTATCCACAGACTTCCTGTCCGATCCTCACACATCCATTTTCGATGCAAAAGCTGGTATCGCTCTGAACGACAACTTTGTAAAACTGGTTTCCTGGTACGATAATGAATGGGGTTACTCCAATAAAGTACTGGATCTGATCAACCACATCGCTAGTGTTGATGGCATCTAATATATAATAGAAAACAAAAAGCCTTGTTTATACAAGGCTTTTTCTTTGTTAAAATAAAATAGGACAAAAATCGTCCCACTTTTTTGTTCAACATTGTGAAAGGGACATTTTGTGTCCCACAAAAATAGCAAGTTTGTATAAATCGACTTGAAACAAATCTATCTATTACTGTATAGACTTCCGAAAAATCAAAATTTAGAGAAAACTTAAGTTTTTTTCTTTCTAATGTGATAGAATAATATGGTAAATGTAACTAATCATTCCTATTATTTTATATATGAGAGGGGAAGAATCCAATGGCAATTAAAGTCGGTATCAACGGTTTTGGTCGTATCGGTAGAGTAGTTTTCAGAGTTCTGATGCAGCGTAAAGATCAGTTTGAACTTTGCGGTATCAACCTGAGAAATGCAGAACTGGATTACATGGTATATCAGCTGAAATATGACTCCATTTTCGGTCGTTTCACAGGCGAAATCGAAATTGGTGAAAACTGCATCATCGTAGATGGTCATAAAATTCGTGTATTCAGTGAAAGTGACGCTTCCCTGATCAACTGGGCAGAATGCGGTGCAGAATACATCGTAGAATCCACAGGTGCATTCGCTACAATGGAAAAAGCTGGTCTGCACAAAAT
Source organism: Anaerotignum sp. (assembly GCA_017560955.1). Classification (GTDB taxonomy): domain Bacteria; phylum Bacillota; class Clostridia; order Lachnospirales; family Anaerotignaceae; genus Anaerotignum_A. Next base: position 4,264 of record JAFZDV010000064.1, on the reverse strand, counting down.
CGGCGGTGCAAAAAAAGTTATCCTTACAGCACCTTCCAAAGATGATGTTATGCCTACATTCGTAATGGGTGTTAACCACGAAACATATACAAAAGATATGGATGTTGTTTCCAATGCTTCCTGTACAACAAACTGTCTGGCACCCCTGGTTAAAATCGTTCACGAAAACTTCGGTATTGAACAGGGTCTGATGAGCACAATCCACTCCGCTACAGCTAAACAGAAAGCGGTTGACGCACGTGCCGGCCGTGACTGGAGAACAGGTCGTTCCGTATTTAACAACATCATTCCTTCCACAACAGGTGCTGCAAAAGCTGTAGGCCGTGTTATGCCTGAACTGAAAGGCAAAATGACAGGTATGTCCTTCCGTGTTCCTACAAACGATGTATCTGTAGTTGACCTGACAGCAAGACTGAAAACACCTGCTACATACGAAGAAATCTGTGCAAAAATCAAAGAAGCTTCTGAAACATACATGAAAGGTATCGTAAGCTATATCAATGATGAAGTAGTATCTTCTGACCTGCTGGGCGATTCCCATACATGTATCTTCGACGAAACATCCGGTATTATTCTGGATGACAACTTTGTAAAACTGATCGCTTGGTACGACAATGAATGGGGTTACTCCAACAAAGTTGTTGACCTGATCGCACATATGTACGAAGTTGACAATAAATAATTTATGTAAATAAAAAGAGCCTTAACAGGCTCTTTTTTCTTTGTAAAAAAATCCCCATCTCCAAGAGGAGAGGGGCTTACCTTTTATCAGGGTTCATCTACCATGCGGTAGCCAACGCCAACTTCCGTGAAAATATATTCGGGAGATGCAGGATTTTTCTCCAGTTTTCTGCGGATATTTGCCATGTTTACACGAAGGATCTGATTGTCCTTGACTGCATAAGGACCCCACAGTTCTGTAATAATAAAATCATAAGTCAGAACGCGACCGGCGCTCTTTGCCAGGAGAGAAACAATTTTGAATTCAATCTGAGTCAGGTGAACATCTTTACCTTCTACAGAAACCAGACGTTTATCAAAATCGATTACAAGACCTTTTGTTCTGAATACATCCGTTGTTGTAACACCACTTGTATTTTTCATGCTATGTCTAAGTGCTGTACGGATACGTGCCAGCAATTCGGATGTACCGAAAGGTTTTGCAATATAGTCATCTGCACCTAAATCCAGCGCTTCAACTTTATCAGATTCTTCACCTCTGGCAGAAACAACAATAACAGGAGTAGAAGACCATTCTCTGATTTTCTTCAAAATCTCAATACCATCCATATCAGGAAGACCAAGGTCTAACAAAACCAGATCCGGACAATGAGAAGGGATCATAGAAAGTGCCTCACTTGCAGTCTTAGCAACAAGTGGAGCATATGTATTTGCTTTTAATGTAGTTGCAACAAAATTACTGATTGCATCCTCATCTTCAATAATCATAATTTTGATTTTATTAAGCATAATCATTATCTCCTTTCATAGGCAGAACAAAAGTAAATTTTGCACCGCCGTTTATATTGTTTTCAGCAAAAATTTTGCCATCGTGAGCCAGAATAATAGATTTACAGATAGAAAGCCCGATGCCGAGACCACGGGAAGAGTCCGAAGAACCTTTATTCGCTTTACCATCAAAGATATCAGGAATTCGACTTGGATCGATGCCTTTTCCCTGATCAGAAATAGTAAATACTGCACCAGATTTTTTCCCGGAAACCTTTAAAGATATAGGCAGGGGACTATCAGAATGACGAATGGAATTTTCCATCAGATTGATCAATACCTGTTCAATCAGTGTAGCATCCATTGGTACGATCAATAACTCATCTGGAACGGTTACATCAATTTTAGAATTTGGAAATCTCTTTCGAATACGAAGTACTGCTTCAGATACAACTTCTTCAACGATTTCATCCTGTTTTTTCAGACTGGTTGTACCACCGCTGATACGTGTAACAGAAAGAAGATTTTCTACCATATGAATCAGCCATTCAGCATCTTGCTGAATATCTGTCAGCATTTTTCTGCCAACTTCACGATCAATTCGATCTTCATTTTCAATAAGTGTGCTGGCAGAACCAACGATTCCGGTTAATGGAGTACGAAGGTCATGAGATACGGCACGAAGCAAATTACTGCGCATTTTTTCTTTTTCCGTCTCCAGAAGGATCTGCTGGGCCTGTTCTGTCATCTGCTGTTTCTGAAGAGCTAAAATAGTCTGAGAAATCATAACATCGATATAGCTGTACATGTCTTTCAGAATAACTTTTTTATCATCAAAAAGGAAACCTACAACACCATATTGAAAGTCTGGTGTTCTAATGGGGAAATAGGTACCTTTACAATTCTGACTTCCTTCATTAATATCAGCTCCGACAGGTTTATCTGATTCATATGCCGAAAGAGCAACTTGCTGTTCTAAAACACTGTTTAAGATAATTTCATCTGTCTCATTAACAGTTTTAAATTTTATGATTTCAGACTGCATCGGTGGACCTAAATATACAACAACACTACACATGTTTGTTTTACTAAGGTATTCAGCAGCCAACTCGGCAATTGTGTCATAATCACCTGCAGTCAGCATAGCCTGACTCATCTCAGTTAATGTTTCTGCACGTTTTTTACCTTCTGCAGAAATAATAGCTGCAAATTTTACCTTTGCAGTAAGGAAGCTGGCCAGTACAGACATCAACAGCATGATCATAAAAGTTACAGGGTAACCGGCAATACTGAAATTTAATGCAAAATAGGGGAAAGTAAAGAAAAAGTTAACCCCGATAACACCACCAATAGATGCTAGTACCCCCCAGATATAACTTTCCGTTGTAACAGAGATGATGGCTACGGCCAGCATATATACACCGAAAATATTATCATTCATTACTGCTGCTGCATTCAGTGCCAGTGCACAACCTGTGGCAACCAGATAAACTGCCAGCGTTTTTATAAAATCCTGAAATAATTTATTTATATTATAATTTTTTATGCTTTTAAAAATTCTTTTTTTCATTTTAATCTCCAAATCAAAACATAATAATCCATTTAAATTATACACTATCTTGATTTAAAAGGGAATTAAGAAATCGAGAAGGATTTACGACAATAGCAAAAATATAAAAAGACATATTTCCACATTGCAAAGTACAAATTCCTTTGTTATAATTAAAAAATATACAAAATATATGTAAAGGAGTATCACGCAAATGAAAAAACCTTTCGTAACATTAGAACAGGCAAAAAAAATCATGGAACAGTATCCTGCACCTTTCCACATTTATGATGAAAAGGGTATTCGTGAAAATGCAAGAAAAGTAAATAAAGCATTTTCCTGGAACAAAGGATTTAAAGAATATTTTGCAGTAAAAGCAACACCCACTCCCGGTATCCTTCAGGTTCTGAAGGAAGAAGGCTGTGGCGCTGACTGCTCCTCTCTGACTGAACTGATGATGGCAGAAGCCATTGGTCAGACAGGTCATAATATCATGTTTTCTTCTAACATGACACCTGCTGAAGACTTCGTAAAAGCAGCAGAATTGGGTGCTATCATTAACTTTGATGATATCACACACATTCCTTTCTTTGAAAAACTTGCACCTATTCCTGAAACTGTATGCTGCCGTTTTAACCCCGGTGGTGTATTTCAGGTAAGCAATGATATTATGGATCATCCCGGTGATGCAAAATATGGTATGACAAAAACACAGCTGAAGGAAGCATTCTCTATGCTGAAAGAAAAGGGTGCAAAACATTTCGGTATCCATTCTTTCCTTGCAAGCAGCACAAAATCTAATGATTACTATCCTATGCTTGCTAAGATCCTGTTTGAACTGGCTGTTGAACTGAAAAAAGAACTGCATATTCATATTGCATTCATCAATCTTTCCGGCGGCGTAGGTATTCCTTATGAACCCCATGAAGAAGCCTGCGACATTATGGTAATTGGTGAAGGCGTAAGAAAAGTATATGAAGAAGTACTGGTTCCCGAAGGCATGGACGATGTAGCAATCTATACAGAAATGGGCCGTTTCATGCTGGCTCCTTATGGTGCTCTGATTGCAGAAGCAATTCACGAAAAGCATATCTATAAAGAATATGTAGGTCTGAATGCATGTGCAGCAAACCTGATGCGTCCTGCGATGTATGGTTCTTACCATCATATTACTGTTCTGGGGAAAGAAGATGCCGAATGCGACCATAAATATGACATCGTAGGCGGTCTGTGTGAAAACAACGATAAATTTGCTATCGATCGTAT
>JAFZDV010000063.1 GCA_017560955.1 Anaerotignum sp. | reverse complement strand
TTCGAATTCAACCGTATAATCACCGACATTTCCTGTAAATGCACCTGCAGTAGAGGAAAAATCGATATTATTGATGATTTCAACATCTTTTCCTTTCTGCATGCCATTTTCTCTGATGACATACTCCAGCACCAGTTCCGGCATACCGCCCAGCCTGCCGCCAATGACAGATTTTCCTTTTAAATCAGTCCATTGGAAATTTGGTTCTTCCTGTCGGGAAATCAGAAAGTTACCAGCTCTTTGCGTCAGTTGGGCAAAAACTTTCGGGTGATTCTCTTTTCCTTCATTGTAAACATAGATGCCTGCCTCTGTGCCTAAAAGGGCAATATCGGCAGAATCGGAAAGCAGGGCAGTCATGGATTTGTCAGCGCCATTGCCCACGGCAACGGTCACATCCAGACCTTCTTCTTCAAAAAAGCCCAGTTCCTGTGCCACATACTGCGGAGCGTAAAATACAGAATGTACAACTTCATTTAATCGAATGGGTGTTAATGCTGTTTCTTCAGGCTGAGAACTGCATCCTGCGAACAGGGATACGCAGAGTACACCTGACAGTAACATACAGATTTTCTTTTTCATGATGACCTCCGATATACATTATGTTTTTACTATATGCAGAGGGAAAGAAAAAGTATTTTGTCTTTGTATTTTTTTGAGTCAAAGATAGTTTTTTTTATTGTTTTGGTGTAAAATAAATCTAATATGGATAAGTTTGCGGTTATGGCCGCTAATATAAATCAGGAGGCTGTTTTATGGCTGAAAAAATCATGTTGATCGATGGTAACAGCATCGTGAACCGCGCCTTTTACGGCGTACCATTACTGACAAATAAAGAGGGCAAATATACCAATGGGGTATACGGTTTTCTGAATATTCTTTTTAAACTGCTGGATGAAGAAAAACCTGATCATCTGGCTGTTGCATTTGACCTGAAAGCACCTACTTTCCGTCATAAAACCTTTGATGGCTACAAAGGTAACAGAAAAGGTATGCCTGAAGAATTGAGAGAACAGATGCCGCTGCTGAAAGAAGTTCTGAGAACCATGAACATTTCTATTTTTGAGCAGGAAGGTTACGAAGCTGATGATATTCTCGGTACATTGTCTGCTCTGGCGGAGCAGAATGGTGTAACACCTGTTGTTGTATCCGGTGACCGAGATCTGCTGCAGATCGCAGGGGAAAACCTGAAGGTTCGTATTCCTAAAACAAAGGGCGGCAGAACAGAAACTGAAGATTATTATGCTGCTGATGTAGTTGAAAAATATGGTGTAACACCTACAGAGTTTATCGATGTAAAAGCGCTGATGGGAGATACTTCCGATAATATTCCAGGTGTACCCGGCATTGGTGAAAAAACTGCTGTAAAAATCATTCAGCAGTATCATGATATTGAAACAGCTATCGAGCATGCTGCAGAAATCAAGCCGAAAAAAGCATCTGAAAATCTGGCAGAATTTCAGGAACAGGCGAGACTGAGTAAATTTCTTGCGACCATTATCAGGGATATGCCTCTGGAATGGAATGCAGACTCCATGCGTATTGCAGAACTGTTCAACGCAGAGGCTTATGAAATGGTAAAACGTCTGGAATTCAAGAGTATGTTCAGTCGTTTTGAAAAAGCAGTTTCCTCTGAAGATAAGCAGGAAGAAAAAGCATATAAACTGGTGACTGACAGAGAAGGTGCAGAACAGGTTATGGCTTCTCTGGAAAAAGGGGAAACGGGTTATACATTTTTATTCGATAATGAGGAATGTCAGGGTCTTGCACTATATCAGGAAAAAATGGGTGGTGTATGGGTAGAAGCATCCATGCAGCTGCTGATGGATGACATTCTGAAGATTTTCAAAGCGTTCTTTGAAAATGATTCCTACGAAAAGATTGGCCATGATGTAAAACAGGACATCAAACTGCTGCGTGGTTATGGATATGAAGGTCTGAAAGTTGTTTTTGATACGGCGATTGCGGCTTATATCCTCAATGCGACAGGAAATTCCTATGAATATGACGATATCGCCAATACATTTCTGAATGAAACCTATCCTTCCGCGGAAGAAGTATTCGGCAAAGGTAGAACGAAAAAATCTTTTGTATCCCTTTCTGATGCAGAAAGAACCTCTTTTGCAGCAAGACAGGCAGAAATATTCTTCCGTTCCAGAAAAGTGATGGATGAAAAACTGAAAGAAAATGAACAGGATAGCCTGTTCTACGATATGGAAATGCCTCTCATTTACGTATTGGCAGATATGGAAAAATACGGCATTAAAGTGGATAAAGACGCACTTCTGGCTTATCAGAGACTGCTGGATGAACAGATCAGCGGTATGACAGAAGAAATCTATGCACTGGCAGGAGAAGAATTCAACATCAATTCTCCCAAACAGCTGGGCGTTATTCTGTTTGAAAAACTGGGTATGAAAGGCGGCAAAAAGACAAAAACAGGTTATTCCACAGCAGCAGATGTTCTGGAAAAACTGCGCTTTGAACACCCTATTGTCGATAAGATCCTGAATTACAGAACACTGGCAAAACTGAAAAGCACTTATGCCGATGGCCTTCTGGCAGTGATGGATATGAATACTGAAAAAATCTATTCCACATTTAACCAGACCATTACAGCAACGGGCCGCATTTCCTCTACAGAACCCAATCTGCAGAATATCCCTGTTCGATTGGAACTGGGCAGAGAACTGAGAAAAGTATTTATTCCCGAAAGCGATGAATACTGCTTCCTGGATGCTGACTATTCTCAGATCGAACTGCGTGTTCTGGCGCATATTGCAGAAGATGAAAGCCTGATTGAAGCATTCAGAAGCGGACAGGATATCCATAGAATGACTGCATCTCAGGTATTCCATGTGCCTTTTGAGGAAGTAACATCTCTGCAGAGAAGTAATGCCAAGGCAGTTAATTTCGGTATCATCTATGGCAAAGGTTCCTTTACATTAGCACAGGATCTGGAAATCACCAGAAAAGAGGCTGAAGAATATATCAATGCATATTTTGCCCGTTATCCTAAAATCAAAGGTTTTATGGATGATAC
>JAFZDV010000062.1 GCA_017560955.1 Anaerotignum sp. | reverse complement strand
TGTCATTGTGTAAGGTTCAAATGTCACATCATAGATGAATGTATAGCGTGTGTTGGGATTTTCACCGATCATGTTGTTGAACTTGATATAAGTCTGTTCCAGTGTGGATTCCAGCAGTGTTACATTATCTTTTGCCTGCTGTGCGGAAATCTTCAGCTGATCCAGATTATATTTGCTCAGCATGCCCAGACGGTATTTTGCAAAACCCTGCATATACAGTTTCTGCTGGATTTCTGCGTTCTTTTTCACCAGTTCCAGTTTATCCTGTGTCTGCACGATGTTGGAAAACATGGATTTCACAGTGACTTCCAGGGCCAGTTTTGTCACCTGTTCACCCAGTTTCGCCTGTTTCATACCGCTTTCCAGGCCATAAATGGTAGATGCCAGTGTATAGTTTGTGCCGCTGGTCCATTTTTTACGGTCGTAATTGGGGATTTTGTAAGAACCGATTCTGTCATACAGTTTTTCATCTGTTTCTTCCAGATATTCCAGTGTATCTTCCAGATCTCTCAGTTTGGGGCTGTGTTTGATGGCTCTTTCCAGTGCTTCTGCTTCAGTGATCGCAGGTAACATGGAAGCAGCCTTTTCTTCTTCTGTCATTTCCACAACGGGTGCTGCCTGTACGCCCTGTTCTTCTGCAGAAAGCGCCTCTGCAGCAAACACCTGAGGACAGAACATTGTCATTGCCAGAGTCAGGGCAACTGCGCCCTTCATTTTATATAAAAATGCTTTTTTCATATACTTCCTCCATTTTAAAATGATTTTAAACTAAAACTAATTATAACATAGAATCCGAAAAAATCCAGTCTATTAAGAAATATTTAATAAATAAATTACAGGTGTGATTGGCAGCAAAACGCCCGTCTTCTGTTTGCCGCTAAATTTTAAAATCCACAGAAGTCGATACTCCATGATACTACGGCTTTTTATATGATAGCAGCGAAAGGAGGTGAAGAACATGAACTATTCTAACAACTACGGGCTGGCACTGCCTGAAGAAGATGATTTTTACGATATCAATCCCATCAGCGAAAACTTCGCCGCACTGGACGAAGCACTGGCAGAAACAGCAGCAGAAACAGAAACCATCAGCGACCGTATCGGGACACCCCCTGCCGGGCAGACACTGGTTTCTCTGCTGACACAGAAGGATACAAGCAGCAGCGTGATCAAATCCATTCAGCATGTCAGCACAGGGATCACATCCAATGTCTATGAAACGACCTGCAGTATTTCCACAGTAAATCCTGCAAAGTCATTCGTCATCATGGAAAGACTGAAAAAAACATGGGAAGTTCCCATAAGCTATACGCTGAGTGCAAATGCGGTGACCATATCCCACGAAAAATTCAATGTCGGGGAGGGATATATTTTTGGTTTCTGGATCATCGAATTCGTATAAAAAAAAGACCTCATGCGAGGTCTTCTTTTTTTGCTTCACGAATTGCCTGATTGAACACTGCACCCGTCAGGAGAGCCGTCAGTGACCAGTTCATCCAGATCAGGAAGGCGATGATGGCACCGATAGAGCCATAAATGACAGAATAGTTACCCATATTGTTCACATAGTTTGCAAAGAACAGGGAATAAATCATCCATGCCGCAGTGGAAAGGAGGGCACCGGGCAATACATAACGCCAGCCGGGGCGTTTATTGGGACTCAGGGCATAGACTGCGGAAGTCAGGCAGATCAGTGCCAGCGCCATGGGCAGGAAACGGATCTTATTCCACAGGGCAATAAATTCCAGCGTAATAGGCAGGAACTGGGCCACAAAGGACAGCAGCCCTTCCCCGATGATGATGAGGATAAACATGACAGGAATAAATACCAGAATGATGACATACAGGAAAAAAACCTTCAGCAGATGCTTTTTGCCCGACAGTTTCGCATCACCATAGATATCTGCCACTTCCTCTTTCAGATTTTTCACAGCACGGAAAGGAAACCACAGCGCGAAGACCAGACCGAAGGTCAGAATAGCACCGTTGGAATATGCCGTCATATGAACAAGAGTGATATTCAGCAATGTAATAATGTCTTTGGGCAGAAATGCCGCTGCAGACCCTTCCAGAGAGATCATGGGCAGTTTCAGCACACCCAGAAGGGCTACGATGGACAGAATGAAGGGAAAGATGGCAAAAACCAGATAATAGGTCAGACCTGCGGAACGGCGGCCCACTTCCTTGCCAACAAACCCTTTTATGGTCAGTTGTAAGATTTCTTTTGCTTTATTCATATATTTCAACCTTTCTGAATACCGCCACGGCTTTCCCTCAATCTCGGCGTTTGTCCTCAGAAAAGGAGAAAAACCTGTGATTTTTCAACATTTCTGCTGACAAGCCGCCTGCGCGGGAATGCGGCGGTAAACGTTCAACCTTTCTTGGACTGGGCGGTATAGGCCGCTTTCAGCATCAGCGATTCTGTAAGGAATTTTTCTCCCACATAGGTCAGTTTCATCAGGATACCGGGCAGGATGACTACATCACCGCGGAACATTCCATCAATACCAGCCTTTGCCACTTTCTTCGAAGACACACCGCCGATGGAGTGCTTCACATTGGCACGCTTGTCAAAACCAGTTTCCACATAGCCGGGGCAGAGGGCGGAAATTTTCACATTGCTTCCTTCTCGGAGAAGTTCCTCATGGATCGCCTCTGTAAAACGAAGCACATAGGATTTTGTAGCATAATAGGTGGACATCAGAGGTCCTGCTAGAAAACCTGCAGAAGAGGCCACATTCAGGATATAACCATTGTCCTTCGCCATAAAATCCTGCAGGAACAGTTTGGTCAGGATATGCACGGCGCGGATATTCAGGTCGATCATGTTCAGTTCCGTTTCCAGAGGGACTTCCCATGTGGGGCCAAAAGCACCGAACCCTGCATTGTTGATGAGGATATCGATATTCTCATTTTTTGTTTCTTCATATAAACGATAACAGTCGGCTTCTTTGGACAGGTCGACCGTTACGATTTTTACATTTACGGGCAGACGACGGGCCAGCTGGTGCATTTTTTTCGTATCTCTGCTGGCGATGACAAGGTCGATGCCCTGTTTTGCAAGGATGACTGCCATATCTCTGCCGATGCCGCTGGTGGCACCTGTGATCAATGCTTTCATATCTTTTTCCTTCCTTTCATGGCAGGATTATATTTTATTATAAAAAAAGGGCATGCCTTTTTCAAGAGCATGTCCTTTTTGTTATCATAATTATTCAGCCAGAAGGTCAACCACCATATGGGAAACATCCGCCTGTTCGCTGAGCAGGCCCATTTCATAGAGCCAGTCAGCATTCTGCTGCCATACAGCAATATCCTGCGCCATAAAAGGTGCATCTGCAGTTTCCATTGCAGGCAGAAGCATATCCATGCTTGCCTGTTCTACAGAAGGAGACAGAGGGAAGTTTTCCGCATTCTGATTGTCCAGCAGGATCTGCAGGGCTTCTTCAGGGTTTTCCTGCATGAAGTCAAAACCTTTCTGGGCCGCACGCAGGAATTTCTGCAGTTTTTCGGGGTTATTTTCTACTGCATCCTGACCTGCCAGGAATACCAGTTCATAATATTCAGGCACACCAAATTCTGTAGGGAAGAAATAGTTGATCTCGATGCCCTGTTCTTCCAGCTGAGGCACTTCATGGTTCACCATATTGCCGATAGTAGCATCAACCTGACCTGTTGTTGTTGCAGTCAGAAGGTCAAAGCCAACATCGATCAGTTCGCAGTCCTCTGCGGAAACACCTGCTTTTTCCAGCATGCATTCCACCTGAGCTTCGGAAAGGGCTGTACCTGCGTAGCCGATTTTTTTGCCAGCCAGATCTTCTGCACTGTCAATGCCGCTTTCTTTCAGGGCAATAACAACATTCAGAGATTTCTGTGTCACAGAACCAACAGAAACGATGGGTACATCTTCTTCCACTGCTGTCAGGATGGCATCCTGCAGGTAATACATACCAAGATCCACCTTGCCTGCCGCAGGAAGGGAAATACCGTCATTTGTATTCGCAGGGAAATTAACAACGAGGTTCAGACCTTCTTCCGCAAAGTAGCCTTTTTCCTGGGCTACATACAGGAAGGAATGGATGGCATTGGGATACCAGTCCAGAACGATAGAAAAATCCTCCAGACCGTTATCTGCCGCAGGTTCACTGCTACCACAGCCTGTAACACCAACTGCCATTATGGCAGCCATAAACAACGCAAATAATTTTTTCTTCATACCAAAAGCCTCCTTGTTTATCAGAGTTCTTTTCTCCAAGTGATAACTTTATTTTCAATCAGAGTGATGATCCATACTGTCAGCATGGCAACTACGGACAGCAGCACCACAGGCGCAAACACCCCTGCGCCGTCCAGCTGGGTCATCATACGTTTACTGAAATAGCCCAGACCACTCTGCGCCCCCAGCCATTCCGCAATAGCCGCACCGAT
>JAFZDV010000061.1 GCA_017560955.1 Anaerotignum sp. | reverse complement strand
TACGGATCTGGGGGTACGCAGAACCTTTGCAGATCTGGGGCAGACCATTTCTGACTATCTGGAACTGGGCGCAGATTTTGAAGCGGAAAGTTTTCTGCAGGATATTCTGAAATAAATAAAGTACATGCAAGCCTTGTGGAAAAGCCGCAAGGCTTTTCTTTCGGTGAAAAATGGGGTACAATCAGGTAAAACAAAGGAAAAGAGGGGAATGCATGGGAGAGATCATCATCAGGACTGCCACAGGGGCAGATGCGGCGGATTTGGTGTCCATTTATGGGCCTTATGTGCTGGAAACAGCCGTGACTTACGAATATGAAGTGCCTTCTGTGGAAGAATTTCGCGGACGTATTGAGAATACAATAAAAAATTATCCTTATCTGGTGGCGATGGAAGATAGCATTATCCTTGGCTATGCTTATGCATCATCCTTCCATCCCCGTGCGGCTTTGCGCTGGTCTGCAGAGGTGACGGTTTATATCAGAAAAGAAGCCCATGGCAGAGGGATCGGCAGAATGTTGTATGAAAAACTGGAGGAAAGTCTGAAGAAACAGAATGTTCAGACAGTGATCGCGCTGATTGCAGACCCGAACCCTGAAAGTGTGGCTTTCCATGAAAAACTGGGTTACCATGTTGCAGGCAGACTGACGGACTGTGCCTATAAACTGGGGCAGTGGCGCGGTATGTATTATATGGAAAAATTCATTGGAGACCGTGAGGACGAGCCAAAACAATTCGTATCTTTTTCTGAAGTGGAAAAGTAACGGGAACAAATTCTTAAGATTTTCGTCAGATAAACAGATAAGCCCTGTAAAAGGGTGGGATTTGTTGCGTTTTCGGTGATTTTGTAGTATAATAATAAGATAGAAAAGTTTGTAGAAATCAAGAGAAAAGGGAGAGTATACATGGAAGATACAGTAATCGTAATTATGATGAAAGATGCGGAAACAGGTTTTCTGGAAAAGGAACTGGGGGCATATACTCTGGCAGAACACAGCGGCCTGATTTTCAATATTTATGCGGAAGGTGAAGATCATACAGTTGTTCTGCGCCTGACATGTGATAAAGAACTGCAGGATTGGGAATATGATGCAGTGTATGACTATTATGATACAGAAACAGTAGGCGCACTGGTTGATGTGATCGAAGAAGAAGACGGTCACTATGATCCTGTATGGGTTGTGCGTTTCCCCTTTGCGGAAGAACAGGATGTTATGGAACAGAAACTGACAGACATTCTGGAAAAGCATCAGGAAGAACTGCTTTCTGTATATGAAGCGATCAAAGATAAAGAGGATGATTATCGTGAAGAATAAGCGTTTTCTGTGCCTTCTTCTGGGTTTGGTTATCTGTGTGAGCGGCTGTAATTTTGGCAGTACTGCCCAGACAGATGCTCCTTCCAAGCAGGAACAAAAAGATGAGGGAAAAACAACAGAAATCATCGTTCCCGGCGGAAAAGAGGATAAAACAGAAGAAGATAAGAAAAAGGAAGAAAAAGATGATAAAAAGCAGCAGTCCAAACCCTTCTGGCAGAGCGAAACATCCAGACATTATGAAAATCTGACTGCAGTTGCTGCCGCAGCACAGCAGGATTACCGCATCAATGGTGCGAAAAGAGGCTGGATGAGCAAAAACGGCAAACTGTATGGATATTATGATGGCTGCTACATATCTCCTGCGATGCTGGTGAAAGAAGGCTATCTGCAGAGCGGTCTGGATACAACAGGTTATGAGATCCTGCTGATCGATGGGGAGGATCTGGCGAAATATGATGGTGCCAATGTGCCTGCAGGCGGCAGAAAGTTCTGTGCTTTTGCAGCAGTGAAGCAGAATAATAAATATCTGCTGGCCTGTGCAGACGGTAAGGCGGGACAGATCTCTGCAGAAAGTTATGGTGCGCTTCTGGCAAAATATAATCAGAGTCATGGTGCAGTAGGGCGTATGTTCTCTTCTTCTGCGGAATACAGCCGAATTCTGAACTATATCGGTCTGTACGAAGGCAGATTTGAAAATCTGTTTGTAAGAGAGATCAGAAAAGATAACAAATATGCGTCTGTTACATTTTCTCCTGCATCTAATTCTGCCAATATCAAGCAGTATATCCTGAGAAACGATAATGGTTTCTGGGAAGTGGTATATCCTAATGTGCAGCTGGATGCATATCCCATCAATGCCATCAATAAACTGCTGCCTGATTTTAACGTGGAAGTACTGCCCAGATACAATCTGGCTGCATGGAGAAATATGGTAAAGGTAGAACAGGGCGGTGCGATCGCTGCGTTGTTCAGCAATCAGCTGATCAGCAGCAGAAGTCAGATCGTTTATCAGTGTGCAACAAATAACTGTGCATATTTCCGTCTGGCAGATGGTTCCCGTTGTGTTGCTTATATGAATGGTGACTACTGGACAGCAGCCCGTGTGAATTCTGATAATGATGCAAAGAAATATTTTATGGAACGCACAGGTGTAGACTATAGCTTTATCATTCTGGATGACTAAGAAGGTGCAGCCTTATGACAAAAACCAATGTGATGCGTCTGCTGGAGGCGGCAGGAATTTCTTACCGCACGGCGGAATATGAATATGATGAGTCAAACCTTTCGGGGCTGCATGCAGCAGAACAGGTGGGCATGGCACCGGAACAGGTGTTTAAGACCCTTGTGACCCGTGGGGATAAGAATGGTATCAATGTATTCTGTATTCCAGTGGATATGGAACTGGACTTGAAAAAAGCAGCAGTTGCGTCTAAGAATAAAAAAGTGGAAATGACCCATATGAAGGAGCTGCTTGCCTTGACGGGATATATCCGCGGCGGCTGTTCTCCTGTAGGGATGAAGAAAAAATATCCTACTTATATTGATGAAACCTGTATCCTGTTTGATGAGATCGCAGTCAGCGCAGGTCAGAGAGGTGTGCAGGTGATATTAGATCCGCAGGATCTGATTCGTTATGTTGGAGCGGCAGAGGCGGATGTGACAAAAGAAATGGAATAAAAGAAAACCCTCGGATTTTCCGAGGGTTCATTTTTTATCTGCAGATTTTCAGAGGAGGGCTGAGGGGTGTTTCCACACCATTGACTACGGCGGATACCTTCATGTAATAAGGTCTTTTAGGATTGATGGAAATGCCGAAGGACTGAGGGAATCCCCAATACCAGATGTCACTTTTCAGAAGACTGTTTTTCAGTTTTTTGTAGGTTCCGTTTTCAGAGTTGGAGGTATATACGTAATAATGCTCTGCACCATAGACAGGAGACCAGGAAACATAGGCATAATTGTTTTTCTTTACAAACCGCAGGTTTTTCGGTGCGGTAGGCGTATAAGGATTGTTTCTTAGTTCATCCAGCGAGATGGAAAGGTTTTGGGGCACCTGCAGCACATTGGCCATGGGGATGGAATGATACTGTCCATTTCCGTAGGAAGAGGTCATCCCAATGACCCTGCCGGAAGCATCGAAGAGACCACCGCCGCTGCTGCCTTTGGCAATGACTGCTGTAGCGGAGATCACGTCCTGATCGAAGCCGGAGATATTGCCCTGAGTGGCAGTGTTGCGCACACCATTGGGAGAACCGATGGCAGTGACAGGGTCACCAACGGCATACTGATGGGAAATCAAAGCAGGGGTCAGCCCCTTTTTTTCGATTTTCAGCAAAGCGATATCCTGCTGAGGGGCAAGGCCGACAATGGTCGTTTTGCCCTGATATATGGAGCCGTCGTTGCATATGAACTGCATGGTGGAGGCATTTTCTATCAGGTGGAAATTGGTGGCAATCAGCCCGTTCGCGGAAAGAACAATGCCGCTGCCCTGCATTTTGTTTGTCTGGATATAAACAACAGAGTCCTCTTTTTTATAGCCGACTGCATCGTTGGAGTGGATCATTACTGTAGAAGTTGCTGCATCCCAGGTGACATTGGCACCGCTGTATTCTGCAAGGAAACGCAGAGGGACAAAGGTACGGCTATCATGCAGTTTTGCAGGAACATCGATCGTTACAGGTTCATGATTTACCTGTACTGTCTGGCTGTCCAGAGGAAGGGAAATGGTTATACTGTCTTTCATAGCCAGTACGGTTTTGGTGTGCTCCTGCCAGTGGACAGAATAGCCCAGAGATTCCAGAATGCCGCGCATGGGCACCAGCACACGACCATTTTCGATGACGGGCGGTGTATCAAAATCAAGGGGAACATTGTTCAGTGTAACTTTTGTTGATGCTGCGGTAGCAGTCTGTATGCTGCCCAGAAAAATAATAAAAAAAAGGAGATATCCTTTTAAGAACTTTTTCATGATATTTGCACTTCCTTTCAGAAAAACAGTATAGCATAAAAAGGAACGTCTGTGGAATTTTTCTGATTCAGAAGATTGTTTGATTTTTGGGTGGATTTGTAGTATCCTTTCATCACAAAGGAGGGATACTATGTTTGAACGGATCACAGAAGAAACCTTTGATGAAATTTTTCCTTTGCTGGAGGAGGCCTTCCCTGTAACGGAACTGCGTGTGAAAGAAGACCAGAAAAGCCTGCTTGATGAGGAATATTATAGATTATATGGTGTCAGAAAAGATGGCAGATTTGCAGCGGTCTTTGGTGTATGGGAAATCGATGATTTTTTATATATCGAGCATTTTGCGGTGAGAAAGGATTGTAGAAATGGCGGCTACGGTGGAAACTGTCTGGATGCCCTGCTGGAAGAAAAGAAGAAACCTATGGTGCTGGAAGTGGAAGTGCCTGAAGATGAGATGACCAGACGCCGTGTTGGTTTTTATGAACGACATGGGCTGATTTACAATGATTATCCCTATCTGCAGCCACCCCTCAGAAAGGGGAATGACCTGCTGCCTTTGCGCCTGATGACAAAGCCGACAGCCATAGACAAAGCGACCTATGAAAGATATAAAAAACGCATGTATGCGGTCGTATATAAATATGAAGGATAAGAGGAGGCTCTTATATGAAATATTGTTTTGGTATCGATATTGGCGGTAC
>JAFZDV010000006.1 GCA_017560955.1 Anaerotignum sp. | reverse complement strand
GTAAATATATCAATACTTATTTGATTCTGGCAAAGATCTGATCGATCTTGTCCAGAGTGTATTCGATATCTTCCATAGTGTGCTGAATGCCAAAGCCGTTATGGGCAGGCACAGGGCTTGTACCATAGTTATGGAAGTAGATACCTTCTTTCAGACATTCTGTCAGGAATTTGCCATTGAATTCCATATCAAATGTCTGTTTTACTTTTCTCCAGTTGTAGTCATCTTCAGGGTCTTCTACACCAAAGTAGATGGCAAATCTTGCCCCAACACCTCTGACATGACCCTTGATGCCATGTTTTTTCATCAGGGCTTCGATGCCGCCGTACAGAGCATCCCCGATTTTTTCGATATGGTCATAGAATTCAGGTTCCTGGATCATTTTTGCACATTCCAGCGCTGCCATAACAGGCATCAGCGCACCGGAGTATGTACCGCTGACACCGGCAGGGCCTGTAGGACCGCCCATTTCCATGATTTCTTTCTTGCCAACCAGAGCCGCAATGGGCAGACCGCCGCCAATGGCTTTTGCCAATGTTGTCAGGTCAGGTGTTACACCATAATATGCCTGGGCACTGCCGGGACGCATACGATAACCACAGATAACTTCGTCAAAGATCAGAACGATGCCTTCTCTTGTGCAGAGTTCACGCACTTTTTCCAGATATTCTTTTCTTGCAGGGTAACAGCCGCAGTTATAAGAAATAGGTTCCATGATGATCGCTGCTACCTGATCTTTATAACGGGCTACTACTCTTTCCAGCGCTTCGTAATCGTTGAATTCCACATTTTTCACAGCCGCATCAAAGCATTTGGGGAAACCTGCGCCGTCAGGAATGTTTTCGATCTCGCCGATTTCATCCATTTTGCCTTCGTTGTTGTGGTTATACCAGATCATTTCATGCATGCCATGGAAATGGCCTTCAAAACGAATCACGATATCTCTGCCTGTATAAGCTCTTGCCAGACGCAGAGCAGACAGGGTAACTTCTGTACCTGTATTCACCAGACGCACTCTTTCTGCGCTGGGGATCAGTTTGCACAGTTCTTTTGCCAGATCGATGGTTTCCTGAGAGTCATAACCCCAGTAAAAACCTTTTTCGATGGCTGCCAGAACCGCTTTTTCAATACGAGGATGTTTGTAGCCAAACAATGCAGGGCCTGCAGAAGAATGGAAATCAATATATCTTTTGCCTTCCACATCATACAGATAAGCCCCTTCACATCTTTCCATATATAAGGGCTGGCCTAATGTTGCATTGAATCTGCCGCCAGCAGAACCGCCGCCGACCATATACTGCTTCGCTTCTGCATACATTTCTTTCTGTAAACTCATATTCAAACGCCTCCTGAAATCATCATCAAATCAAACTTTTCATCTAAATTATAATGTTATGAAGCCCCCATAGGACCCATAACCAAATCTGGCAGGAAGGATGTCAGTCCGGGTACAAACGCCGCAATCAGAATTACTGCAACGATAATACCTACAACAACCAACAGATAAGGAATGATTTCCTGAATCTTCGCTTTTGCAATGGACATGGAAAGGAACAGATAAATACCTACCGGAGGAGTCAAACCACCCAGTACAGTACACAGACAGAACATAACACCAAACTGTGTCATATTTGCACCCATACCTTCCAGCAGAGGATAAACGATGGGCAGAATAATAGGCATTGCCGCAAGGCTTTCCATGAAGCAGCCTACAAAAATCATGAAACCAGCTGTCATCAGCATGATCATTGTTGTGCTGTCTGTCAGAGACAGGATAAAGTTACATACAGCATCACCAACATTCGCCAAAGAGAAGATATAGCCGTAAATTGTAGATGCACCAATGATCATCATAACCTGACATGTGCTTTCAGTAGCCTGTTTGAACAGAGGAATAATATCTTTCCATTTCAGTTCCTTATAAATGAACGCACCAACGATCATACCGTATACGCAGGCAACAACACCTGCTTCTGTTGCAGTGAAAATACCGCCGATAACACCGCCGATAACGATAAAAGGCATGATCAATGCCCAGATGGATTCTTTCAGTGCTAAAATCACATCTTTCACTACAAACTTACCGCCATAGTCGATGTTATTCACCCTTGCATAAATATGACAGAAAGTCATCAGACACAGACCGATCACGATGCCGGGAAGCATACCACCCATAAACATTCTGCCGACAGACAGACCTGTGATAGATGCAAAAACGATCATGTCTACGCTGGGAGGGATAACAGGACCCAGAGAGCCTGCACCGCCGATCAGCGCTGCAATGAAACCGGGTTTATAACCTTTTTCTCTCATTGCTGGTGCAGTGATACCACCAATCGCAGAAACTGCTGCAGCACCGGAACCGGAAATACCGGCAAAAATCATATTCGCAACTACGCAGCAGATGCTTAACCCCCCGCGTACCCAGGAGAACATAGAAGCTGCAAAGCCTACGATTCGTTTGGAGATACCAGCTTTATCCATGATGGCACCGCCCAGAATAAACAGAGGAACCGCCATCAGAGAGAAGGAGTTGATACCGCTGATAAAACGCTGTACAACGATGTAAAGATCCAGATTTGTACCAAAATATAAACCTAAAAAGCCGGAGAGACCTACTGCGAAGCAAATAGGTACGCCGAGGATGATCATGACGATCAGGGAAATTACTACGATTGCGATCATTTTGCTTCACCTCCGTCTTTAATTTTCTTAGCATGTTCAGGCACTGCGCTGATGAAGGACAACAGCATAGAAACAGCACCTACAGGGAAGGAAAGGTAAACGATGGAGTAAGATACCCCAACAGCAGAAGAATAAGCATTGCTCATTTTCTGTACCAGTTCAATGGATGCAGGCAGCAACAATACCAGGAAGGATGCTGCTACGATCCTTGTGATGATGTATAACACAAATTTCACCTTTGTGTTTTTCAAAAAGCTCTGCAATACATCGATGGAAACATGACCATCGATACGGATCGTCAGAGAAGATCCGATAAATACCAGCCAGATACAGATAAAACGCATTGCTTCCTCCGCCCATGTCAGGGAGTCATTCAAAACGTATCTGCAAAATACATTGGCTGCACCGATAATGATGATAATTGTAAACAGGATCGCACAAATGTATGTCTGCACATTTGTCAGGATCTTGTCGAATTTTTTCCAAAATGCCATTCTGCAAACACCTCCTCTTTGGGATGTAAATATAGGGCGTCAAAGGGGGAACTATGGAACCCATTGACGCCCCGTGTATTACCTATTGTGACAGGAACTTCAAACTATTGTTTTCTTTTCGTATAACTTATTTGGGAGCGCCAACTTCCTGCAGTTTTGCGATCATGTCGCCCAGACCGTAGTCATTTGCATACTGATCGTACATAGGTTTCTGCGCTGCTACCATCTTGTCATATTCGCCTGCATCCAGTTCATTTACAACAACGCCTGCTGCTTCCATAACTGCAACTGCTTCGTTGTCAGCTACTTTTCTTGCTTCAACCTGTTCTTCCTGAACTTCTGCACCCACTTTCAGGATAATATCCTGATATTCAGCGGGGATGGACTGCCATTTTTCTTCATTGATTGCTGCGATATTGATTGTGGAGATGTGACCTGTTTTGGAGTAGTATTTTGTTACTTCCTGCAGGTTGGAGTCAACGATTGTACAAGCGTCAACTTCTGCACCATCAACTACGCCCTGAGAGATTGCTGTATAAACATCGCCCCAAGGTGTTGTTGTAGGGTTGGAACCCAGGTTTTTCCATGTGTCTACAAACAATGTAACTTCAGGAACTCTCATTTTTACACCCTTACAGTCATCCAGAGTGTAGATAGGTTCTGTTGCCAGGATCGCATGTCTGATGGAACCGGAGAAAGAGAACAGAGGTCTGATACCTGTAGGAACCATCATATCTGTACCTTCCTGAATTACCATTTCACGCATGATCGCTGCCTGACCATCCAGATCGGAACACAGATAAGGCAGACCGAATACACCCAGTTCAGGTTTGTTTACTGCATTCGCCCAGGAAGAACCTTCACCGAAAGCGATATCTACAGTACCCATAACTACCTGCTGCATTGTTTCAGCTTCGGAACCCAGCTGAGAGTTGGGGTAAATGCTGATTGTTACAGCACCGTCTGTTTCTGCTTCTACTCTGTTTTTGAATTCATTGAAGTATTTGTCTTCATTGGAGTTTGTGGAGTAAATGTGAGCCAGTTTCAGTTCGATTGTTTCGCCTTCTGCTGCTTCACTGCCGCCTCTTGCACCACAGCCTGTTGCCAGAACCATAGCTGCTACCATTGTTAAGCTGATTGCTGTTCTTAAGAATTTTTTCATACTAAAACCCTCCTTAAAAATTTTGCTTCTGCTTTTGCCAATTTTCCACTCTATTACAGAGTGTTTTCGTTCAGCACTACGAAAAGATCTTTCACTTCTGCTTTCCCGTCACCATTCTGAAGTACAGATCTGCATCCCGGGCATGCTGTAAACATCACGGAAACATCGATACGGTCTGCATCGTTGATTCTGCCGGATGCTGTCAGCTGTGCCAGCTTGGGAGAGTGTGCATTTAATACCAGACCGCCACAGCATTTTGTGAGTTTTTTGCTCTGGATCATTTCCTTTAATTCGTAACCCATTGCACGAATCAGCTCACGGGCGGGTTCTGTTTCTTCCAGGTCTCTTGCCAGACGACAGGGGTCATGGAAAGTAACCACGCCTGCTGCCTGTTTCATCTTCAGTTTACCTTCTTTCAGCAGTTCTGCCGCAAAGGCTGTTGCTGTCACCACTTCACAGGAAAGTTCCAGACCCCATGCGGGATATTCCTGGAGGAACATTCTTGCTGCAGAAGGATTCAGTACAACGACCTTCTTCACACCTGCCGCATTGATGGCATCTGCACATTTTTTCGCTACAGCTTTCACTTCTGCTGTTTCGCCGATCAGATCGTACAGTTCATTGCCATCTGCAGGTTCTGCTGTCAGAGTTTTGTAAGTTACACCTGCTTTGGTCAGAACAGAGCCAAAGGCATCTGCCATTTCCTTTGCAGCTGCGGTGCCATGAGCACCGATATATACCAGAACATCCGCTGTTTCGGATGCAGGTTTCTGTGTTTCAGCTTCTGCTGTCATCAGTTTTTCGATCACGTCCATCACATAATCAGGAGCCAGACCATTTGCAACGATGTTTCTTCTTGCCTCTCTGATGAAAACAGGGGGTTCATAGCCTGTTTCGCAGTTTGTTGCGCAGGATGCACAAAGTGCACACTGGAACATATCTTCTGC
>JAFZDV010000060.1 GCA_017560955.1 Anaerotignum sp. | reverse complement strand
GGAACTGGAAAATCTGGTAGAACTGGTTCCCAGAAAAGGTGCTCAGGTTCTGGATATGAGTGAAAAAGACATCACAAACATTCTGGAAGTAAGAAGCGCTTTGGAAGGTCTGGCAACATCTCTGGCTTGCAAAAAAATGACAAAAGAAGACCTGCAGCAGCTGAAAAACATGGAAGTTGACTTCGAAAAAGCAGTTGCAGACAACGATGTAGAACATTTCGTTGATATCGACGAAGATTTCCATGACCTGATCTTCGCTGCAACAGAAAATGACAAACTGATCAACATCTTCAGAAACCTGCGTATCCAGCTGTACCGTTACAGAATGGCTCAGGCAAAAAATAACGAAACATCCATGTCTACAATCGTGGCACACCACAGAAGCATTATCCGTGCTATTGAAAACCACGATGCAGAAGAAGGCGCATCCATCGCACAGGGTCACATCAAATATCAGACAGAATCCATCCTGCGTTTCGTAAGAAAATAATTCATAAAATGAGAATACAGCCCCGAACAGGGGCTTTTTCTTTTGCCTTTTTAACAGTTTTTTGATGACGATGCGCTTTTGCTTGCAATCTTTCGACCTATCGCATACAATAGTATTTGTAGAACTTTATCATTTTTTGAAGAATAGGGGGAATTCCCGTGTCCGATACAATGTTTCCCAAAAGGGAGGAGCGCGTGCCTTACGGCGGCGGCAAGCCTGTCAGAAATGGCAGCGGCAGAAAGAACAGAAGTGAAAGAAGTCATGGTGAACGCAGCCATAGCCATCGTGAAAGAAATCATCATGAAAGAAATCAGCAGGAACCTCAGAAAAAACGCGCCAGAAAAGGCGGCAGAAAACTGAACCGCAATATGCTGTATCTGATCGGCATCATCGTGGTGCTGTTTGTTGTATTTCTGGCTGTCAGAAAGAATGGCTCTGCTGTTTTCATCAATGAAGAAAGAGTCGGCATTCTGGAAGATACAAAAATCACAGCGGAAGAACTGACAAAAACACTGGAAAGTCAGCTGGCGGAAATCGTCGGTTCCAAGGTACAGATCAATGAAGAGATCAAAGTGGAAGGTATCCACATCGGCGGCAAAAATAAAAAAGATGTCTGCACAATGGAGCACCTGCTGCCTAAAATGCGCAATATGGTAACATATAAGGTGGAAGCGGCTATCATTACTGTCGACGGCGGCAAAGCGGCCATCCTTGCAAACAAAACAGATGCAGATGCGGTGCTGACACAGCTGAAAACAGAACTGCTGCCTGAAGGCGGTATCCCTGAAGATGCAAAGATCGACTGGGTGGAAAAAGTGGAGATCATGAATGAATTTGTGGAATCCACAGAGATCCTGACACAGGAAGATGCCATCGCAGTGCTGAAATCTACCACAGAAACCACACAGAGCTATACCATTCAGTCCGGTGACGCCCTGTATCTGATCGCCAATGAATTTAAAACAACAGTGGAAAAACTGCTGGAACTGAACCCCGGTTCAGACCTCAATAAGAGCATCAAGGTAGGTCAGGTGATCAATGTTCCCGTACAGAAACCTAAGATTTCCATCAAGACCATTGAAACACAGGTGCTGACAGCGGTAGAACCCAAACAGTATCAGACCCAGTTCGATGATACAAAACCTTCCAGCTATCAGAAGGTCATCCAGCAGGGGAAGGCAGGTCAGAAGAAGAGCACCATCCAGATCACACGCGTCAACGGTGTGGTGATCGAGGAAAAAGAAGTTTCCAAAGAAATCATTCAGGAAGCTGTGCCTGAAATCATCGTAAAAGGTACACAATGATAGAAAAATAGTATAAAAAATAAAACCGTTTTGAAATTAACCATTTCAGAACGGTTTTTTTATGATATAATATCCTTGAAAAGGCTTTCAGACCATATCTTTGTCTGTAATTTTCGGAGATTGCAGGTGAAAATATGGTATGAAACGGATTGCGGAGTTTTCCGCTGTATAAACAAGGAGGTTTTTCCCATGGGTATTTCTTTTTCTTTACAGGGCGATTTTATCAACATGGATGAAGTGTATGCACTGCAGGCAGATGTAGAACGCTGCCATAAAGACCTGCATGAAAAAACAGGCAAAGGCAATGACTTCGTAGGCTGGGTTGATCTGCCCGAAAACTATGACAAAGAAGAATTCGCTCGCATCAAAGTTGCGGCTGAAAAAATCAAAGCAAACAGCGAAGTGCTGATCGTAATTGGTATTGGTGGTTCTTATCTGGGCACAAGAACAGCGCTGGATTTCATCAAAACACCTTACTACAATGAACTGAAAAAAGATACTCCCGATATCTATTTTGTAGGTAACAACATCTCTTCTGCATACCTGAATGATATCATTTCCATTCTGGGTGACAGAGATTTCTCCGTAAATGTTATCTCCAAGTCCGGTACAACAACAGAACCTGCTATCGCTTTCCGTATCTTCAAAAAAATGCTGGAAGATAAATACGGCAAAGAAGAAGCAGCAAAGAGAATCTTCGCAACAACAGACAAAGCACGTGGTGCGCTGAAAACAATGTGTAACGAAGAAGGTTACGAAACATTCATCATCCCCGATGATGTTGGCGGCCGTTTCTCCGTTCTGACACCCGTAGGTCTGCTGCCTATGGCTGTAGCAGGCGTGGACATCGACGCAGTGATGAAAGGTGCACAGGATGCAAGAAATGAATACATGAACACAGACCTGAAAGCAAACATCTGCTATCAGTATGCGGCTCTGCGTTATCTGTTCTACAAACAGGGCAAAACTGTAGAAATCCTGGCGAACTATGAACCCCACCTGACATCCTTCGGCGAATGGTTCAAACAGCTGTATGCAGAAAGTGAAGGCAAGGAACACAAAGGTGTATTCCCTGTAACAGCAAACTTCTCTACAGACCTGCACTCCATCGGTCAGTACATTCAGGATGGTATCCGTTTCTTCTTCGAAACAGTTCTGTGGGTAAAAGAACCCAAATCTGCAGCACTGGTTCCCTTCGATGCACAGGATGGCGACGGCTTGAACTTCCTGGCTGAAAAAGAAATCCACTTCGTAAACAGCAAAGCTTTTGCTGGTACAATGCTGGCTCACATGGACGGCGGCGTTCCCAATATGGTCATCGAAATGGATAAAATGGACGAATACAACTTCGGCGCGCTGGTTTACTTCTTTGAAAAAGCAGTTGGTATCTCCGGTTACCTGCTGGATGTAAATCCCTTCGACCAGCCCGGTGTAGAAGCATATAAGAAAAACATGTTTGCTCTGCTGGGTAAACCCGGTTACGAAGATATGAAAGCGGAACTGG
>JAFZDV010000059.1 GCA_017560955.1 Anaerotignum sp. | reverse complement strand
GGGGCAGACCATAGAAGTTACCGGGGTGAACACGGGAAGGTATCAGATAGTCACGAGCGCCTTCGGGTGTGGATTTACCCAGAATAGGTGTTTCGATTTCCAGGAAGTTTTCCTGATCCAGGAAGTTTCTCATTACCTGTGCTACTTTATGACGCAGCACCAGGTTGTTCAGCTGAGAAGGTCTTCTCAGATCCAGGTAACGATATTTCAGACGCAGGTCATCTTTTACTGTTACGGAATCTTCGATCTGGAAAGGTGTTGTTTCGGAATCAGACAGGATTCTCAGTTCCTTTGCGATGATTTCGATTTTACCTGTTTTCATGTTAGGGTTGATGTTGCCTTCTGTTCTTGCTGCAACCATACCTCTGACTGCCAGTACATATTCACTGCGGATTGTTTCTGCTTTTGCAAACAGTTCTTTTTCTGTTGCGTTTTCATCAATAGCGATCTGAACCAGACCTGTTCTGTCTCTCAGAGCGATGAAGATCAGCTGACCCAGGTCACGACGGCGCTGTACCCAGCCCATTACTGTCACTTCCTGACCGATCATTGCTTCGCTTACATTCGCACACATGCAGGTTCTTTTCAGTCCTGTTAAAGCTTCACTCATGATTCTATCTCCTTACTTATATAAAATTTCTTTTTAATAGCCATAGTTGTCCATCCTTATTATAATATCACTTTTCCCCAAAATGTAAAGTTTTCAGGCAAAAAAACCTCGTTTTTTCTTTCTTTTTCTCTGGAAAAATCTACCTTGCATGGCTCTGCAAAAAGTAATATAATTGATTATTATGGAAATAAAATTTACAGGATAGATTCCTGAAAGATAAGGAGTGGTTGAAATGAACCAGAACACAGTCATCACTATCAGCCGTCAGTATGGCAGCGGCGGCAGAATCGTTGCGCAGAAACTGGCAGAATCCCTGAATATTCCTTTCTATGACAATGAACTGATCACATTGGCAGCAGAAAAAACAGGCCTTTCCGTAGAATGCTTCAAAGATGCAGAAAAAACATCCATCGGCAACCTGTTCTTCTCTCTGACAAGCCTGACTCCCAGTCTGGATTCCGTTGGCCTGCCCCTGAATGAAAAAATCTTCCTGGTACAGTCCCAGGTCATCAAAGAAGTGGCTGCAGAAGGCCCCTGCGTCATCGTAGGCCGCTCCGCCAACCACGTTCTGCAGGATAACCCTAATGTGATCAATGTATTCCTGCAGGCCGACCTGCCCGACCGCGTAAAACGTGCCATCGATACATACGGTCAGGATGCAGAAGGCGCAGAAGCTATGGTCAACAAAACTGATAAACGCCGTGCAAACTACTACAACTACTTCACAGGCGAAAAATGGGGTAAAGCAGAAAACTATGACCTCATCCTGAATACTTCCAGAATGGATCTGGATAAAATCGTTGAAGTCATCAAAACTTATGTTTCCCTGAGATAACCAAAAGCAGACCTTACGGTCTGCTTTTCTTTTTTACATCACTTTTTCTACCATTGTTCCCGGGAAATAATATTTTATGATCTCCTCTGCCGTTTTTCCTTCTTCTGCCAACCCTTTTGCCCCATACTGGCTCATGCCGACACCATGGCCGTTTCCACCGCCATACAGGGCAATGCCCGTCAGTTCTCCTTTATCATTTTTCATCTCTTTTACTGCGAAAAAGCCGCTGGGAAGCATTGTCTGCCCTGTCAGAGAATCGCTGTTTTTTCTTTGCAGATAAACAGGATCACCAATTGTTATTTTCGTAGGAGAAAGCACTTTACGGATGGCATTTTCTGTTCTTACGGTAACTTTTCCTTTTTCAAAAGTTAGCAGTAGTTCTTTGATAATACCGCCCTTTCCTCGTTTTTCCACAGAAATACCCTGTAGTTTCCCCAAATCAGATATTTTCCCCTCCACCACCTTATTAGAAACTGTTGGCAAGGTTTTCTGCAATATTTCCGTCAGTTGCCCACAGCCGAAATAAACCTTCCATCGATGCCAAGGGGATGCATCATCAATACCTTCCCTTTCCCAGTCCTGAAAAAAGGAAAGCCATTCCTCTTCTGTTTTCGGCTTCTGAAAATCCCCATGTTTTTTTGCCTGCAGATACGTCTTGCCTTTTCCGCTGAAAGTACCATCTGCCGACCAGACCTCCTGACTGCTCGCACCAAAACCGCAGGAAGTGGAATAAAAATAGGTCTGAGCCACAGCCCCCTCTTTCGTAACAGCGCAAAGCCCTTCTGTTGCCTGCACCGCCGACTCTGCTGTTTTGTTTTCGCTGTATCCCAGATATACCTGACTGGCCGTTGTATCCACCACATGAGCCCCATAACTGCAGTATGTATTGCCGTAAAACTGGTTATAGGCAAAACTTCTTGCTGCAATGGCCTGGGCTTCCAAAGCGGTCTGTCCGAAGGATATGGGCATTTCGTGTGGCACTACACCCAGCAGATACCGCTCCAGCGGCAATTCATTAATGATAGAAAAACTGTTTCCTCCTCTTTTTTCCAGTTCCAGTATTCCTTCATATTCATAAGCGGTTCCGTCCGCAAATCCGATACAGACAGGCGCTTTCCCAGTTACCGTCAGTATGCCATGGCTGAACCACGGCAGATCTGCTGTCAGCAAGACTTTCTTGCCGCCCTTAAACTTCTTTTCCGCTTTGCTATTGGAAAGGGTAAACTCATCTTTCGCAGAAATCGTCACTTTCTCCTGCTCTTTTCCTTTCAGAAACACACGTATCTTTTCAGGAACAGCTCTTTCCCGTATAATCACACCGCAGATTTCTCCATCTTTTTCAAAAAATTCTGCACCATCTGTGCCGCAGATCAGATCTGACCAGTCCCTCTGTTTTCCCTGTGAATCGTA
Source organism: Anaerotignum sp. (assembly GCA_017560955.1). Taxonomy (GTDB): domain Bacteria; phylum Bacillota; class Clostridia; order Lachnospirales; family Anaerotignaceae; genus Anaerotignum_A. Next base: position 6,166 of record JAFZDV010000059.1, on the reverse strand, counting down.
AATGCGTACTCCTTCCTCCCATTTCCTTCTTCCTTTTTCCGCCAGAAGGATTTCCTCACTGTTCACCCGTTTCACTGTGCATCGCCCCATAGAAACGGCAGGAATTACCTCTGCCACTGCTCCGTTTTCCAGTTTTACATCACAGATCCCCTCTTTGATTTTTCCGCTATATGCAAATACCACCTCTCCTACACCTGTTTCCAGCATCAGTTTGCCCTTCTCTTTTCGGCAATAAACATTCTGCACCACAGGAGAAGCTGCCTCCATGGTCAGCAGTGCAACAATTTCTCCATCTTTTTCCCAGAAAGTGATTCGACTGAAAAGATATGGCTGTAGATCCATCCCAGCCGCCGTGAATGTTCCCGTATCAAAAATCCCTTCCGCAGAAAGCAATACCGCATTTTTCGTCCGAAAGCCATAAGAATAAAGACTGTCTTCGCCCCTTCTGGCTTTCAGGGCCGTTTCCAGAAGCTGCAGCCAGAGTTCATAGGAAACTGCTTTATTTTTATTTTCTTCTGTCAGCACGATACGGCTATCGTAATCAGGAGCAAGCCTATCCATCAAAACCTGCGCCTCCCATAAGGTCATCGGGTCATCCGGGCGGAACTCACCTTCTTCTCCCCCTGCAAAAAAGTCTTTTTCCACGCAGCCGCAGATATAAGGATATGCCCAGTCTTCAGCCGAAACATCAGAAAAATCCACTTCTTTTTCCAGTTTCTCCAGTTCCTCATTTGTATAAAACGCCATCCCAATGGTTTTTGCCGCCATCTTTCTGGAAACAGGCTCGTCCGCACCGATCATACCCGTCTGCGCCTGTTCCCTTTCTCTGACCTCTCCGCCGCAACCTGTCAGAAATATCATCAGAAATAAAAAGAAAAATTTTTTCATCTTGTCCGCCTCCTTTTACAAATCTATGCAAAAGAAAAAGGCTTAGACCAATGGTCTAAGCCTAAAAAAGCGTAAAAACGAAATATCCCGAAACGCCGGTCTTGCCTCTTGACACCTAGCCTAAGCCAGGTGGGTTTCCGCAACTTCAGACTCTGCCTTCCTCCGCCCAAAGGGAATTATCTTGAGGCCTGACATATCTGCCGTTTATAGGAGTCCCTAGTCAGTAATGTAGGTTCAAATATGGCAAGTTATCGTGCATTTCAGGATCTTATGGCTTGATTATACTACAAATGTCCGCCCGAGGCAATATAAAATCGACATTTTCCTTTACTTTTCACCACAGGAAACAATTGCCAGCCAAATCCCCCCGATCCAAACCGCTACATCCGCCAGATTAAAGATAGGGGCATTCTTTCCTTCCACAGGAATAAAAATAAAGTCTGTAACCTTACCCTTTCGTGCCCGTTCCGCAAAATTTCCGAAACCGCCGCCCAGAACCAGCGCCAGAGGCATGGCATATTTCCGTTCTTTTTTTCCAGCCAACGCCTGTAGGAAAGCCATGCTATAATACGCCAGCAGACTGCCTGTGAAAAGAAGGATCCCATTTCGTTTTCCGCTGAATTTATTATAGGCAATGCCGCTGTTTTTTATGTGTCGAAAATACAGGCGATTTTTTACAATTTCCTTTTTCCTATTCAGAGGCAGATTTTCTTCCGCCCATTTTTTCGTGCCAAAGTCCAATCCCAGCACTGCTAAAAATGTAAATAACTCTGACATTTTTTGTCCCACCTCTTTCAAAGTATCCCTTGCTATAAAATCTTACTCGTATTATAATTCTATTATACGGTAATGATAAAAGGTAACCCAAATTTTTTCAAGAGAGGTGTCTTTATAATGGCTTTAGTAACAACAAAAAAAATGTTTGAAAAAGCATTCGAAGGCGGTTATGCAATCGGCGCTTTCAACATCAATAACATGGAAATCATTCAGGGTGTAGTTGCTGCTGCAAAAGCACAGAACTCCGCTGTTATTCTGCAGGTTTCCAAATCTGCTCTGAAATATGCACATCCCAAATATCTGAAAGCAATGGTAGACGCTGCCATCGAAGAAACAGGTCTGGATATTGCTCTGCATCTGGACCACGGTTCTGATTTCGAAGTTTGCAAAGACTGTATCGAATACGGCTTCACATCCGTTATGTTCGACGGTTCTCATCTGGACTATGAAGAAAACGTAGCACAGACAAAGAAAATCGTTGAATACGCACACGAAAGAGGCGTAGTGGTTGAAGCAGAACTGGGCAAACTGGCTGGCGTGGAAGACGAAGTAAAAGTAAATGCTGCTGACGCAACTTACACAGACCCCGATCAGGCTGTTGACTTCGTAACAAGAACAGGCGTTGACTCTCTGGCGATCGCTATCGGCACAAGCCACGGCGCATACAAATTCAAAGGCGAAGCAAAACTGGACTTTGACAGACTGGCTACAATCACAGAAAAACTGGAAGCAGCTGGCATCCACAACTTCCCCATCGTTCTGCACGGTGCATCCTCCGTTGACCAGAAATGTGTTGCTATGTGCAACGAATACGGCGGCAACATTGCAGGCGCAAAAGGTATCCCTGCTGAAATGCTGAGAAAAGCATCCTCTATGGCAGTTTGCAAAATCAACATGGACACAGACCTGAGACTGGCTCTGACAGCAGCGATCCGTAAATCCTTCGGTGATGATCCCGCTGCATTCGACCCTCGTGGTTATCTGGGCGCAGGCAGAGATCTGATCCAGGAACTGGTAGAAGACAAAATCAAAAATGTAATCGGCTCTACAGATTCCATGAACTAATACGAAGCTAACAAAAGCCGTCGCAGATTGCGACGGCTTTTTTACAAAGGAGGAATGACCTATGTACGAATTGGTACAGGTAGCAGAAAATACATATTACATCAACTCCCCTTCAAAAATCGGTGTGTACCGTGTCAGCGATGATGATGTATGGCTCATCGACAGCGGCAACGACAAGGACGCAGGCCGTAAAATCCAGAAAATTCTGGATGCCCAGGGCTGGAAACTGACCGCCATCATCAATACCCACTCCAATGCAGACCATGTTGGCGGCAATACTCTGCTGCAGAACAGACTGAACTGTGCTGTATATTCCACTCCCATGGAAAACATTGTTGCAGAAAATCCCATTCTGGAGCCCACATTCCTGTATGGCGGTTATCCTTTCAAAAAACTGCGCAGCAAATTCCTGATGGCAACACCTTCCAGCACTCAGGATATTGCCACAGCAAAACTGCCCGATGGCATGGAATATTTCCGCCTGCCTGGCCATTTCTGGGATATGATCGGCGTAAAAACACCTGATGATGTGTATTTCCTTGCTGACTGCATCTTCGGTGAAGGCACAGTCAACAAATATCACATTTCCTTCTTCTATGACCTTGCTGCACAGTTTGAAACACTGGATATGGTATAAAAACTGGAAGGCAAACTGTTCATTCCTGCCCATGCAGAACCCATGGAAGATATCAAACCTCTGGTAAAACTGAACAGAGATAAATCTCTGGAAATCCTGAATGTTCTGCTGGATCTCTGCAAAGAACCCATGCATTTTGAACTGATCCTGAAAAAAGTTTTTGAACATTACGAACTGACTATGGACCACGCCCAGTATGTACTGGTTGGCAGCACCATCCGTTCCTATCTGGCATATCTTTGCGATAATGGCAAGGTAGAAAACTATGTGGAAGATAACCTGCTGCTCTGGAAAACAGTAACAGAATAAAAAATAAAAGCACTTGATTTCTCAATCAGGTGCTTTTTATTTCAGATGTCCAATATAGTCATGAATCTCTTTCTCATATTTTTCGCAAACTCTACGCATACAGGTTTCCACTGTTTTCAGATCCTCCGCTTTTCTGGTTTTCACCATCATAGCTGCATGCATCAGATCCAGCATGATATACAGGTCACAGGGAACTTCTTCAATGTATTCCGCCGCATCTCCCACTGTATCAAAAACAGTCAATCTATCTTTATAACAATAACACTCCTGCTCAATAAAGTCCCATCTGTTTCCTTCTCCCATCTGCATTTCCAGAAGTGTTTTGTCCACTCCATTTTCTGTACATTTTACAATATAGTCTTTATCAAAAATTGCACCTTCTCCTGCCTTGTATTTCTTTATCGCAGGCATAGGCTCCACACTAGACCACCGCAGCCATTGCAACACATGATATTGAATCGTCAGTTCTTCCGTGATTTCCCGAAAAACTGTAATGACTTCATCATGAAAACTCTTTTCCGTGGCTTCATACAAAGAAAGTTCATTTCCACAGGCACTTAAATTCATTGGCAGATAATATCCCATAAATTCCACATCCTGCAAACAGAAGGAAACGTAATGGTAATGCCTCATGTTCCATTCTCGGACTTCTCTTTGCCGCTCTTTTCGCTGTTTCCGTTCTTCCCGTTTCTTTTGCCTTTTTTCGTTCCATTGTGCAAACATTTTTTCACCCCCTTATGAAAAACGGCAGAAATCGACCATAAGCCGACCTCCGCCGCAAAAATTCATATTAAATTAAAAGAACAGTTCCCCCGGTCTATAGCCTTCAGGCAGTTCTTCCTCTTCGATAAACTGGAAGCTTTCATCCTGCAGGATGGGCAGGAATGCTTCGAAAGGAGGTCTGCTGAATTCGGAGCCGTAGCTGCTTGCACCGAACCATGCGCCTTCTTTCGCCTTCAGATTCAGGCCGCGGGCAAATTTTGTTCTGTTGGAACAATCGTGAACAGCAACGTTCCAGCCTTCTTCGTCGGCCATTTTCATCAGTTTGAATGTCAGTTCTCTGCTCCATGTGGGGGAAACATAGCCCTGTCTGTAAACATACATGTTTTCGCCGCCATAGTTCCAGATGTTGTTGTTATTCAGATGCAGTTCCGCACAGTTCATAAAATCCACGCCTGTTGCCAGAATTTTATCTTTCTTTTCCATGAATGCTTCGAAATATTCAGGTGTCATAGGTGTTTCGATACCCACATATTTGATATATTTCTTCGCTGTAGCAATGGCTTCAATGACCTTATCAGAAGCATTTGTTGCGCCCAGATTGAAACGCAGTTCATCCAGACCCGCTTCACCCAGAGCCTTCAGATTTTCTTCTGTTGCCAGTGTACCATTTGTGTACATGTGCTGGTGAATACCTGCTTCGTGGAATTTTTTAATGACACCATAATATTTTTCAATTTCCATGAAAGGTTCCAGATATACATAGGAAATGCCTGTAGGTTTTTCCTGAATGGAAAGTAGCAGGTCGATATCTCTTTCATAGAATTTTGTACCGCCGATTTCCCACAGACCTTCACCGATGGGCATGCAGTCTTCCAGTTCGCCATAGTTATAGCAGAATTTGCACTGGATGTTACACTTATTTGTTTTACGGATGGCAGTCAAACCTGTACCTGTCATACAGGAACGGCAGCCTTTTGCAAATTTTTCTTCAGGGCCAACAAAATATGTTCTGCCATTTACAGATTTCAGACCTTTGATTTCAGCCATCAGCTTTTCGTTTCTTGCATCGATGGCATCTTCGATCTGTGCAAATGTTGCATAAACCAGTTCCATCTGTTTGGGCATCAGTTCTTCTTCCTCATCCAGCTGAGCAAAGAAGGAAAACCACATCAGGGCGTCTTTTTTAGAAATTTTCATATTATCTCCTCACTTTTCTTTAGGGCGTTGCCCTCAAACTCCTACTTAGGGGTCACCCCCCTAAGAACCCGAGACCACAAAACCATGCACATGGTTTTGCAAATGGGGGTTAAGGGGAATCTTTCCCCTTACAGGGGGCTCGGGGGACAGAGTCCCTCGAAGAAATCAGTTTTTCGCCTTTTCATCCCAGTACTGACAGTCATCTCTGCCAATGGTTGCGGATGTGAAAGGTGTACCGTCATTTTTCTCATAATGTTTTGCAGCACGAAGTACATATTTCGCACCAACATACACGATAGGTACGTTGAAGAATACGATCAGGATATTACCCAGATCGGAGAATGCCCACAGGTTGCCCAGTTCCAGACCTGCGATATTACACAGGATACCGAAAGCCGCTACGATCAGACCGATGATACGCACACCGTTGATAAACGCTTTGTCCTTACGGATACGGTTTGCTGCGATTTCAGAGAAGCTGATCATACCCAGCAGGCAAGTATAAGCAAACAGGCAGAAACAAAGTGTGATCACGAATGTTACCACTGCATTGAAGGCTGTACCGGGTGT